>DXFX01000073.1 GCA_019114245.1 Candidatus Borkfalkia faecipullorum
GGCCGAGCATAAAATTTTCGTGTAACTGCATACCGTTTGGGCTGTACGGCGGCGCTTTTGCGCCGCTCTTTTCTTTGCCGACAACGATTGACGTAATTTTCCGCCGATAAAAAAGTTTCGGGGCGCGGGACATCCCGCGCCCCGTTTTGTACTGTAACAGGCAAACTATATACTGCTTTTCAGGCTGGCGACAAAATTATCCAGCGCCGCCTGAATGCTCGCTTCGTCGCCCGCTAGCGATCCGTTGTATATGGACGAACCGAGCGCCTTGGCAGGCTCCCAGTACCTCGAAATTTCGGGGATGACGGGAACGGGTACAGACAGGTCGAGCTGCGCCTTGATGACCTTGAAGAACGGATCTTCCGCCACTATACTGTTCTCCTGCGCATTTTTGTTGGACGGATAATAGCCGCGCTCCTCGGCAAATTTCAGTTGGCTTGTTTCGCCCGTCACATACGCCGCCAAACGCGAAGCCGTCGCTTTATGCTCCGACTTGTTGTTGACGACATACATCTTGCTGTTGGAGAAAGATACGAGCCGCTTTTGCTCGCCGTCAACGGTGATGGACGGCAATACGGTGTAACCGATATGTTCGGCGTCTTTGAACGTATCCTGCATTTCCCAGCCGCCGGAGATACACGCGCCCATGCGGTGGTCAAGCACCTGCGTGGCAAGATTTTTCGCGTCATCCGATTTGAACTTTTTCCCGCTCTGACGGAAGTTTTCGCAGGCGTACCGCATGAATTTCAAACCGCTTTCGTTGTTCCAGTCGCATACGCCCGCTTGTGTGCCGTCCTCGCCGTACAGCGTGCAGCCCATTGCGAAAAAGCCCATGTTCAGGTAAAAGCCGTCGCCGATATTGAATCCGAACGCCGTCGCCTTTTCTTTCGTGCCGGGAATGTTCGCCATTTCGAGGGCGAGCATGGCGTCCACGCTCGTCAACAGTTCACGCTGCGCCTCTGTATTGTCGGGGAAAATCGTGCGGTCATAGTACAGGATATAGGTGTCCATCGTCAGAGGAAAGCCATACGTTTTGCCGTCGTACTTCGCCTGGCTGACGGTGGACGGGTGATTGTTGTTTGCAATGTCCGACGCAAACGTCGCGCTTGTGCCGTCGCGGATCTCCGCCAACAGCCCCGACTGCGCCATAATGCCGATATGGTCGTTTGGCACGAGGATCACGTCCGCCGCCGCGTCCGGATCCTTGGCGACCACGCTCTGCGCGTTCCACGAATCCTGTATCTCCACGCGGATAGTTTCCTCCACGTCGGGGTTGGCGGCCTTAAAGTCGGAAACGAGCGTTTCCACGAGCGTTTTTTCCGTTTCTCCGCACCAAATCACGACCTCCTCGCCCGCTCCCCCGCCGCAGGCGGCAAAACCGCTACATAAGCACAGCGCGAGCGCCAAACATAAGATCGTTTTGCATAGTCTTTTCATGTTCTGTCTCCTTTCCATCCCCGCCCTTGCGGGCGGGGACAGTTTGGAATTACTTGATTACAGTTCGTCCTTCGAGGAGGGCGCGGGCAGCGCTTCGGGCATTGCCGCAGAGGTCGCCGCCGCTTCCGTGTTCGCAACGATGCGGTCCGCATAGGCGGTCCAGTTTTCCGCCACCTTATATGCGTCTACCGCAGCCGCGGGCACCTTGATTTGCAGGTTCGATCCTGTACCCGTGAAAGCATTTGTCGCGATAACCGGAGGTGTTTCGCTCTTAAAAATAATTTCTGTAAGTGAAGATAATGAATCTCCATCGATGGTTAAAGAATTCATTTGCTTCAGACCGCTTCCAAAAGTAATGGATTCCAATTCCGTACAAAGCGCAAACATTGTTGTCGGCAACACTTCAACTTTATCGGGAATGACGATGTTCGTAATTTTTGTCCCCATAAAGGTCATGGCATTATCTGCGTAAGCACCGAACGATTCAAGTGAATCGGGCAGAGTGATGCTTGTCAGAGCCGTGGCATTGCGGAATGCCCATTTTCCGATTTCTGTAACCCCTTCGGGAATAACGATACTCGTTATTACAGAGTTGCCTCCCAAGAAGCATTCGGGTATTCTCGTCACTCCTTCACCAAACGTAATTTCGGCGATTGTGGACGGGAACATAGGATCGTTAGAGGATGTAGCGCCTGTTGCAGATTTTGCATTATATATGAGTTTGGTATATCCCGTGCCGCCAAAGGCTTCGTTCCCCAACGCTGTTATGTTTGCGCCAATGGTCAGTGTGCCCGTCAATTTCGCGCAATTTTTGAAAGTCGCGTAAGGAATTTCGGTAACACCATCAGGGATGTTGATGCTTTCAAGATTCGTGCACCCCATAAACGCTCTTTCACCAATCTTTGTGATCGTATTCGGCAATACGATTGCGGTCAAAGTAGTATTTCCGGTAAACATCATTGCAGGAATCGCGACCACATTGGCGCCGAACTGAACGCTCGTGACATTTGCCGTGGCAAAAAGACCGGTGCTGACACTCATCGTGCTGATCTGCAGATCGGGTACATTGTACACGAGGGAGATCTGGTTCTGCATATTTGCGGCAAACGCATTTGCTCCGAACGATGTGAGCGTGGAAGGGATCGTTAGCGTCCCGCCGATCGCACAATTCTGGAATGCCCCGATACCCAAGGTCGTCAGCCCTTCGTTGAGCGTGACGGACGTAAGGCTTTCGCAGTTATAGAAGGCGTACTGATCGATGGTTGTAACCGTTGCGGGAATGACGATCGAGGTGAGCGCGGTAAACGCGAACATTCCGCGCGGGATCCGCGTGACATCCGCCCCGATCTCCAGCGTGGTCATATTCGGGAACAACTGCTGCGCTTCGGTGGGCTGCCTGCCCGCCTGCGACCTGTCTGCAAAGTTCGTGGAATTGAACACGACGTGCGTAAGCGAAGTAGATTCA
>DXFX01000074.1 GCA_019114245.1 Candidatus Borkfalkia faecipullorum
TGTCAGTGTTGCAGGCTATGTAGAGATAGAAATTAACGAAGAAGAAGCAAGGAACAATCTTTTGGGAAAGATGATGAGATCGTATATAGAAAATATACTCTATCCAAGAGGTATAGATACTGTATCTAAAGTTTGGCTTGTAACTTTATTCGAATATGTAAAGGAGAATATTTCAATAAAATTAAAGAATCTTATAGAAAATATAGCACACACGGTTACCAACTTGTACCTATATGGAATTGATGCCCCCATTATGTTTGGAGATGAAGAGGAAGATTGTAATTTACTTTCAGAGGATGAACTTGAAAAAGGCATAGCTGAAATAGAAAAAATTTATAATAAATATAACAGTTCACTTAAAAAAGAACAAGAAAAGCGTGATAAAGAAATCATTGATTGTATTTTGAGCTATAAAGAAGAATATTTACAAGCTGAAACAAAAACAGCGAAAGAAGAAATTATAAAAAAAGTACAGCTGGAGTTAAAAAACAAATTCAATTTGGATGGAAGGAGTGATAACAGAGCTAAGAAAATAGCAATTAAAGAATTATATGAAAACAATAATTGAGTAGCAATTACAACTAAGATTTTGTTTACGTGCATAAAAAAGAAGATAAAAACATTAAAGTGCTTGTCAATTTCGCGCGTATCTGTTATAATAGGGAAAATTCAAAAACTGGGGGAGTACGGCTCTTGTGCCGTTTCCCCGCGTTAAAAGCTTTGCGCCGCGGCAAATCGCAGCCGTCTCGTTCGGCGAGATTTGCGTGAGATTTAAAATTTCTGCGCAAGCAAAACCGCGTTTTTAGTTTTTTAAACTTAGTTTTTATTTTAACTCTTGAAAAAGCAAAACTTTCAGTTTTATATTTAACCCTTGATTTATATTTAACTCTTGAAAAAGCAAAAACCACGCTTTTTGCTTTTTCCCATTGCGCGGTGAGCGTGGTGGAAAAGGGTGAATTTGCGCGATTTATTAAAGGTGTGCCCTTGAATATCGCGCAAAGAGGGAAAAAACGGCGCAGAGCCGCTGCGCGGCGAACGTCGGTTGTTCCCTCAGATCACGACTTTTTCTTTTGTCAGCACAAAAGAAAAAGTGTGAGGAAGGTATCACGCTTTTTGCTTTTTCCCATTGCGCCGCATGGGCGGCGTGACGGAAAAGGATGAATTTGCGCGATTTATCAAAGGTGTGCCCTTGAACATCGCGCAAAGAGGGAAAAAACGGCGCAGAGCCGCTACGCGGCGAACGTCGGTTGTTCCCTCAGATCACGACTTTTTCTTTCGTCAGCTCGAAAGAAAAAGTGTGAGAAAGGTATCACGCTTTTTGCTTTTTCCCATTGCGCCGCATGGGCGGCGTGGCGGAAAAGGGTGAATTTGCGCGATTTATCAAAGGAGTGCCCTTGAACATCGCGCAAAGAGGGAAAAAACGGCGCAGAGCCGCTGTGCGGCGAACGTCGGTTGTTCCCTCAAATCACGGAAATTTCTTTCATCAGCTTGAAAGAAATTTCGTGAAGAAGGAGGATTTTATGTTCAGCATGACCGGCTACGGCAAGGGGGAATACAAGCAGGGCGGCATCGAACTGACGGTAGAGATCAAGACGGTGAACAACCGTTATCTGGACGTCTCGGTCAAGAGCCCGAAAATTTTCAACGCCTATGAGGAGGCGATCCGCGCCCAGGTGCGCGAAAAACTGACGCGCGGTCATGCCGATCTCTTCATCAACTTTGTGGACAAACGCGAAAAGGCGAAGGAACTGTACGTCGACGTAGCCGCGGCGAAGGGGTATTACGATGCGGCTCTCAAGCTGAAAACGCTGTTTCCCCTGCTCGCCGACGACTTTACGCTGACCACCCTTTTGAAGAGTCCCGACGTCGTCCGACAGGAGGACGTGCAGGGTGCGGACGAAGCGCTGTTGGCGGCGCTGCATTCGGCATTGGGCACGGCGCTGGAAAACCTCAACGTCATGCGCAGAAAGGAAGGGGAAAAGCTGGCGCAGGATATGCTCTCGCGCATGGACGAGGTGGAACGCCTTGTCGGGATCGTGAAGGAGCGCGCGCCGCTGGTTTCGGAAACGTACCGCAGCAAGCTTTCCGAGCGCATGAAAGAGGTTCTTTCGGGAGTGGATTTCGACGAGACCCGCCTTCTGACGGAAGTGGCGGTGTTTGCGGACAAATCCAACGTCGACGAGGAGCTGACGCGCCTGACGTCGCATATCTCCCAATTCCGCAGTATCTGCAAGGAAGAGCGGGTGGGCAGAAAGCTGGATTTTCTGGTGCAGGAATTCAACCGCGAATCCAACACCATCTGTTCCAAGAGCAACGATCTTGCGGTGACAAACGCAGGGCTTGCCCTGAAAAACGAGATCGAAAAGATCCGCGAACAGGTGCAGAACGTAGAATAACGTAAAAATTTTTTTCGAGGTAGAAAGTTATGATAAACGAACCGGTAGTGGACATATTGGTAGAAAAACTCGGCACGCCCGAAAACCCCGCATCCCGCTATGCGCTGTGCGTGGTGGTGGCAAAGCGCGCCCGTCAGATCATCGACCAGGAGCAGAGCCAGGGCATTCACGAACTGCCCGGCGGGGTCAAGGAGATCGCGCTCGCCTGCCAGGAGATCGCCTCCGGCAAGATGACGATGACCAAGGACTGATTTTTACAAAAGCCGCAGAACTGCTCCGCAAAGACGGGGCTTTCTGTTTTTTAAGGGAAAAGCATGACAGCGGAAGTGATCGTAGACATCGCCCACAGCGAGGTGGACAAAATATTTGAATATCGCGCCGTGGAGGGAGTGGAGGAAGGCTCCCGCGTGCGCGTTCCCTTCGGCAGGCAGACGGTGGACGGCTACGTCATGCGCCTGAAAGAGGGGAGCGAGTACGGGGACGATCGGTTAAAGAGCATTTCCTCGGTCATCGACCGCGCGCTCACGCGCGAAACGCTGGCGCTGGCGCGGCGCATCAGCGAGCGTTACCGCTGCCCCATGGCGCTCACCTTGCGCCTGTTTCTCCCTTCCGAAATGCGCCGCGGCGAAGTGCGGGAAGCGTTTGTAAACATCGCGGTCATCGCAGACCCCGCGTTCGTTCCGTCCGCTCAAGCCAAGAAGCAGGCGGCGGCGCTGGAATTTCTCAAAGAAAAAAAGAGGGCGCCGTACACCGCCCTCTGTAAAAAGTTCGGCGCATCCGCGGTGAAAACCCTGGCGGACAAGGGCGCCCTGCGCGTGGAGCGGGAAAAAATCAACCGCAGCCCGCTTGCGGGCGCGCCCGCAAGCGGGCAGGCGCGCGTGCTCACCCCCGCCCAGAGCGCGGCGGTGGAGAGCATCCAAAACTCGGACAGGACCGTCCAGCTCCTGCACGGGGTGACGGGCAGCGGCAAGACGGAAATTTACTTGACGCTCATCGCAAAGACGCTCCAAGAGGGCAAGAGCGCCATTTTTCTCGTCCCGGAAATTTCCCTCACGCCGCAGATGCTGCTGCAGCTGCGCGCACGGTTCGGGAGCGCCGCGGCCATTCTGCACAGCGGGCTCTCCGCGGGCGAAAAGTTTGACGAATGGCACCGCCTCCGCACGGGCGAGGCGAAAATTGCCATCGGCGCGCGCAGCGCGGTGTTCGCCCCCGTGGAAAACGTGGGCGTCATCATCATGGACGAGGAGCACGACGGCAGCTATTCCAGCGAAACCAACCCGCGCTACAATACGGGCGAGATCGCGCAGTGGCGCGCCGAATACAACGGTTGCAAGCTGATTTTGGGCAGCGCCACGCCGTCGGTGGAGAGCTATCTCAAAGCCACGGAAGGGGAATACAACCTCGTGGAACTCCCCGAACGCATCAACAAAAACCCTCTGCCCGAGATGATCGTGGCGGATATGCGCAGGGAAGTGCGCCGCGGCAACAACACGCCCTTCTCGGCGGCCTTGCGCGAGGAACTGGAAGCCTGCCTGCAGAGCGGCAACCAGGCGATCCTGTTTTTGAACCGCAGGGGATTTGCGCAGAGCGTGGTCTGCCGCGATTGCGGCTACGTCGTCAAGTGCAAACAGTGCGACGTTTCCCTCACCTATCACAGCGAGGAAAACTGCCTCAAATGCCATTTCTGCGGGACGAGCTATCATATGCTCTCCGCCTGTCCCGAATGCGGCGGCGTTCACCTCAGTTACACGGGTACGGGTACGCAGAAAGTGACGGGGGAACTGAAAAAGCTGTTCCCTTCCGCGCGCATTCTGCGCATGGACGTGGACACCACGGGCGGCAAGGAAGGGCATTACAAAATTTTAAAGAAGTTTGCCGACCGCGAGGCGGACATTCTCGTCGGCACGCAGATGATCGCCAAGGGGCACGATTTCCCCGCGGTGACGCTGGTGGGCATTCTGGACGCGGACATGAGCCTGCATTTTTCCGATTACCGCAGCGGCGAGCGCACCTTTCAGCTGATCACGCAGGTTTCGGGCAGGAGCGGCAGGGCAAAGGAAAAGGGGAAAGTCGTCTTGCAGACGTACGATCCCGAAAATTACATCCTGCGCTTTGCCATGGATTACGATTACAAGGGCTTTTTCCGCCACGAGATCGCGGTGCGCAAGGCGACGTCCTTTCCCCCCTTCGCCAAGATCGTGCGCGTGATGGTGACGGCGGAAGAGGAGAGCAAGGCTCTCGAAGTGTTAAAGCCCGTCTGGTTTTCCCTGCAGGAGCTTTTTGAGGAAAACCGCGAAAAGTTTCTGTTTTTCAACAAGATG
>DXFX01000075.1 GCA_019114245.1 Candidatus Borkfalkia faecipullorum
CACAAATACATATTCTACTGGAACAACAAGAGAATTTCTCGCAAATTAAAAGGAATGAGCCCGGTGCAATACCGAACTCATTACCAAACAATTTAATTAAATTTTTGTCCAAACTTTGGGGTTCACTTCATTTGCGGGTGGATATTTATTTTGCATTTTATGCGGGATCTGTGCAAAGCCTTGCGTTTTTTTGCGCCTTTTGATATAATAGTCGCGTGAGGTAATCGAGTTTATGAATACGAGAAAAACATTGAGAGTGAACGAACAGGGACACCTTGAGATCGGCGGGGCGGATGCCGTTGCTCTGGCAAAGAGTTTCGGGACGCCTCTGTATGTGATGGACGAACAGTATATCCGCGATATGTGTTCTGTCTATCGCGATGCGATCCGGGAAGAATACGACGGCAACGGACTCGTGCTGTACGCTTCCAAGGCGTTTTCCTGCCTTGCCATCTATAAAATTGCGGATTCGGAACACATCGGCGTGGACGCCGTGTCCGCAGGGGAACTGTACACGGCCTTCAAAGCGGGATTCCCCGCGGAAAAGATCTATCTGCACGGCAACAACAAGCTTCCGTACGAACTGGAGTTTGCGCTCGACCACAAAGTGGGGACCATCGTCGTGGACGCCTATTCCGAACTGGATATGATCGACCAAATGTGTGCGGAGCGCGGCATGGTGCAGAACATTCTGCTGCGCATCAATCCCGGAGTGGAGGCGCACACGCACCGCTTTATCCAGACCGCTAAGACGGACAGCAAATTCGGCTTTTCCGTTGCGGACGGCACGGCGGAGAAGATCACGCAATACGCGCTGACTAAAAAGCACGTACACCTTGCAGGGTATCATTGCCATATCGGATCGCAGATCTTTGAAAAGCAGTCTTTCCTGCTCGCGGTAGATAAGATGATGGCGTTTATCGCGGAGATCGGCAAAAAATATTCCTTTGAAACGGAAGTGCTCAACCTCGGCGGAGGGTACGGCATCTGGTACACGGACGAGGATGCAAAATTCTCCTGCGCGGATTATGCGGATTATCTGAAAGCCATCATCCGCGAGCTCAAAGCAAAATCGCAGGAATACGGTGTGCGCAGTCCCTTCCTCGTCGTGGAACCCGGCCGTTCGATCGTCGGGGAGGCGGGCGTCACCCTCTATACGGTCGGCGCCATCAAGGAGATCCCCGGCATCAAAAAATATGTCGCCGTGGACGGGGGGATGTTCGATAACCCCAGGTACGCTCTTTACCAGGCAAAATACACGGCGATCCTTGCCAACCGCGCGGCGGAAAAGCCGACGGAAGTGGTGTCCGTGGCGGGCAAATGCTGTGAGAGCGGGGACCTCGTCTGCGCCGATGTCAGCCTGCCCAAGGCGGAGAGCGGGGACATACTCGCCGTTCTTTCCACGGGCGCGTACAACTATTCCATGGCGAGCAACTACAACCGCAACTTCATTCCGCCCGTCGTTCTTGTCAAGGACGGGAAAGCGGAATATATCGTCAAACCGCAGACCTTTGAGGATCTCGTCCGCAACGACGTCATTCCCGATCGTCTGAAATAACACAAAATGAGAAAGTCGGGGAGCTTCCCCGACTTTTTTCGTTGAAATTTGCATAAAGGGGCACAATAAATTGTAAAAAGCCTGCCGCGCATTGTCTTGCTTTTTTTATACAGATGTAGTATAATTTTATTATGGAATTTGTATCTTATGTGATCGCCTTGCTGGCAAGTTTCTGCGCGGTGGCTGTCGTGCTCACCCTGCACGAATTTTCGCACGCGTTTATCGCATACAAGTGCGGGGATCCCACGCCGAAGTATGCAGGCAGGCTCTCTTTAAATCCCATGCGGCATTTCGATCTGCTCGGACTCGTTCTCTTCGCGTTTGCGGGATTCGGCTGGGCAAAGCCTGTGCCCATCAACCCGAACAATTTCAACCATTACAGGAGCGGCCTTGCCTTTACGGCGATCGCGGGCGTCGTGATGAATTATCTGTCCGCGTTTTTGTTTTATCCGCTGATGTGTGTCGTGCTGCTCTATGTCTCCACGCCCTTTTTCCTGCTGGATTCGTTTTTGTACGCATTCACGTCCTGCCTTGTCAGTTACTCGCTGGCCTTCTGCGTGTTCAACCTCATTCCGCTGCCGCCGTTGGACGGCTGGCGCGTCATTGAGGCGACCAACCGCCGCAGGGGAAAGGTGTTCCGCTTTTTCCGGCAGTACGGATACATCATTCTGCTGGTCATGATCGGCATTCATTTCCTCGTCAATATTTTAGGCCGCTATGAAGTGTTCTGGCTGGCGACCAGGATTTTCGGATACATCGACATTCTCGGCTATATCATGACTTATGTGACGGACTTTATCGCGCAGCCGATTTATTTGCTTTGGGGGCTGGTATTTTAAATGGCAAAAGATCCCGCAGAAAATTTTGAATCCGTCGTAGACTATACGACCGTTCTGGAAAACTTTGAAGGCCCGCTCGATCTGCTGTTGTTTCTCATCAAGCAGGAAAAAATCGAGATCAAGGACATCTTCGTTTCCAAGGTGACGGAGCAGTTTCTCGAATACATGAAGGGGCTGCCTTACATAGACATCGACAAGGCAAGCGAATATCTCGCCATCGCCTCCACCATTCTGGAGATCAAGGCGAGGAGCCTGGTCCCCGCATTGGTCGAACCCGAAACGGAAGAGGAAGACCCCGAAAGCACGCTCATCCGCGCTTTGGAAGAGTACAAAATGCTCAAAGAGGAGAGTGCCAAGCTCAAAGAGCTGGAGACCATCGGGTATTATTACAAAGAGCCGGACAAAAACGTGGGCGAGGCAAAGATCGTTTACAAGGATTTCAACCTCGAGGGGCTTTTGAAAGCGTTTACCGATCTGATGCTCAGACAGGAAGCGCGTATGCGCAGCGAGGGTGTGCAGAGGGAGATCCCCAAGGACGTCTACACCATTCCCGACCGCGCGGCTTACATCTGCGAGACGGTGAGCGAGCGCGGCGAGGTCGGCTTTGACGAACTCTTTTCTCCGCACGCGGGCAGAAACGAGATCATCACCACCTTTCAGGCGCTTTTGGAGCTTTTAAAGCACCAGTTTGTCAAAGTGGAACAGGATTCCACTTTCGGAAAGATCATTATTAAATACAATCCCGACCACACGGAGGAGGAGAGCTTTGGAGATTTTGGAGAACTTGACTAATATTCTGGAAAGTATCTTGTTTGTATCGGGGAATCCCGTTCCCATCGACATCATCGCCGAAAAACTCGGCGTGGGGGAAAGGGACATCCGCGACGCGGCAAAAAACTTGCAGGAACGCTATTCGGAAAAGGGCGGACTGCGCCTTCTCATCTTTAATAAAAAATTGCAGCTTTCCAGCAATCCCGCATACAAGGACTACGTTTCTTCCGTCCTCAATCCGATCAAGGAAAGGGAATTTACCCGCACGATTTTGGAATGTTCCGCCATCATCGCTTATAAACAGCCCATCACAAAGGGGGAACTGGAAGCGCTGCGCGGACTCAACTGCGATTACGCCATCCACACTCTTCTCGATCTGAAAATGATCGAACCCGTCGGGCGCAAAGATGCGGTGGGCCGTCCCATACTCTATGCGACGACGGACAACTTTTTAAAGCGGTTCAATCTCACCAGCATCGACGATCTGCCCGATTACGATACGTTGATGGAAAAGATCGCAAAACTGCACGAGGAACAGCCCGATTCCTACCTGTACGCCAACAACGTCTATGTGGATTCGGAAGGAGAAACTGCGGCCGCGGAAGCTCCTGCGCAGGAGTCTGCGGAAAAAACCGAAAAACCGGAAAAGAAGGGGGATCCCGATCTTCCCGACTTTTTGCAGGATCTTTCGGACGACGAACTCATCAAAATCGAATAAGCACATCGGGAGCCGCAAGATGCGGTTCCCGTTTCATTTTGAAAGGGGACGCGGAAAATTTTTCCGCGTCTTTTTTTGCATAACGGCTGCAAAGCGGGAATATAGATAACCATGCCCCAAGGAGGGACAAGATATGCTGGAATTTCTGACGGACAGCCTGCGCAATGCCCTTGCAAACGTCAATCTCAATTATGTGTACGAACTGCGCGTGCGCGCCAACAAGCCTATCGTCCTCAATTACGGCGGGAAGTACACGTTTTTGGGCAAGCTGGGCACTACGCCGCACCGCGATAGCGCGCTTGTCAGCTGTTATGCGGACATAGAGACCATCATCTACCGCGCCTGCGAGTATTCCCTGTATTCTGTGACCGAACAGCTGCGGCAGGGCTTTCTGACGGGGGCGGGAGGCGAGCGCATCGGGCTTGCTGGCATTTTTGTCTATGAAGGCGGGGAGAGTTTTACCGTCAAGGAAGTGACTTCCCTCAATATCCGCGTCCCGCACGAAGTGAAAGGATGCGGCCAGAGAATTTATGACCTATGTTTTGCGGATGGGGTGAAGAGCGCATTGCTCTTATCGCCGCCCGGTCGGGGAAAGACAACCATTCTGCGCGATCTCACGCGGCTGATCTCCCAGAAAAACCTGCTCAACGTGCTCATCAACGACGAGAGGAACGAACTCAGCGCGTCTTATCGGGATTTTTCGCTGGATACGGGCGCATTTTCGGACGTCATAAGATATTCCAAAAAATCGGACGCCTTCACGGCGGCGGTGCGCGCCATGCGCCCCGACCTGATCGTCACGGACGAGCTGGTTTCCGAAGGGGAAATTTCCGCCGTCGCCGCCTGCATCCGCAGTGGCGTGGAAGTGCTCGCGTCCGCGCATTGCAAGGACGCGGAAGGGCTGAAAAGCTCGCCCGTACTTTCTGCCGCCTGGAAAGACAAGCTGTTTTCTTACTATATTTTTCTGCGTCGGGAAGGCGTGGGGGAGATCGAAGCCATTTACGACAGGGAGATGCGGGCGGTGTTCTCATGCTGAAACTTCTGCTCTGTGCGGCGGTGGTGGCCCTTTGCGTGGCGTTCTCCTTTCTGCTGACGCGCAGATACCGCAGTCGGATGCAGTTTTACTATAACCTCAGCCTCTTCAACGAACGCCTGGTCAACGAAGTGAGCTACACGCGCATCCCGCTCCCCGCATTTTTGGAGAAGTACTCTTTTACGGGCGATTTCGATGCGATGCTGCGGCAAAAGAAAGGAGATTTCTCCCTGCAGAACTATCAGTTTTCCTATCTCACCGAGGATGAAAAAAAGTACCTTGCCGATTATTTCGGCATGATCGGCAGGAGCGATGCGGCGTCCCAGCGCACATTTCTTTCCGCCGCGCGGGCTGAACTTGCGGAAAAGAAAAAGAGCGCGGAAGAGGCTTATAAAAAATATTTTGCACTCTATCTCAAACTCGGATTTCTGGCGGGGTTGATTCTCGTCGTTCTGATCGTATAGGAGGCGGCATGGAAATCGACGTCATTTTCAAAATTGCGGCGGTGGGCATCATCGTCACGATCATCTGTCAGATCTTAAAAAAATCGGACAGGGAGGATATTGCCACCATTGTCAGCCTGGCGGGACTGGTCATCGTGCTCACCGTCGTGCTGGATATGGTGGTCGATCTCTTCGATTCCGTGCGCGGGCTGTTCAATCTCTTCTGAATATGGAACTCGTTCGCATTCTCGGCGTGGGATTGGTGACGGCGGTGGCGGCAATTCTCCTGCGCGGCACGAAGGCGGAACTTTCCTTTGCCGTCACCATTGCGGGCAGCGTCGTCATCCTTCTCTTTTCCATCGACCTGCTTTCCCAGACCTTTGATATTTTCAGACAGATCGGCGAAAAGACGGGGATAGACAGCTCTTTGATCAAACTGATGGTCAAGGTCATTGCGATCGGCTATCTCGTGGAATTTGCCGCGGGAGTGGTGGAGGATTTTGGGGCAAAGAGCGTGGCGGACAAGCTGATCTTTGCGGGGAAAGTGATCATTTTTTCCGTGTCTCTGCCCGTTTTGCAGACGCTCCTTTCCCTGATCGGCAGTTTTTTGGAGCTGGTATGAAAAAATTTGCCATTGCGATCGTCGTGTTGTGCGCCGTTCTGCTCGCGTTCGGATGTCTTTTTACAGGCCTTCCCGTGCAGGCGCAGGAGGAGCAGGGAAACACCGACCTGAACGCCAATATCGAAGATATCTTAAAGGATCTGGACGTGGATGCGTTGCAGGAATATCTGGATACGCTGACGCAGGAACAAAAGGAGGCGCTGGGCGGAGACGTCCTCGAAGTTCTGCGCTCTCTCGTCACGGGGGAATACTCTCTCGATTACGGCAATGCGCTCTCCGCCCTGGCGGGAATGGTGTTTGATAAACTTTCCGGATTGCTTCCCGCTTTTTGCGTCATCTGTTCCGTCTCCATACTGTGCGGGATCTTGGGAAAGTTCAAAAGCTCCTTTTCGGAAAAGGGTACGTCCCATATCATCTTTTTTGTGGGATACTGTACGGTTTTGGTGCTCATCCTTACCTCGCTCGCGGGGGTGATCAAGGACTGTGCGGATACCGTTTCCTCCCTGCAAAGGCAGATGCAGGCGATCTTTCCCATTCTTCTTACCCTCATCGCAACCAGCGGCGGCAGCGTTTCCGTGGCTGTGTACCGCCCCGCCGTTCTCTTCCTCAGCGAATCGGTCGTCAGTATCATCGTATCCGTCGTCTTTCCGCTGGCATCACTGATGTGCGTGCTCAATATGGTGGGGAACATGAGCGGGGAGCTCAAACTGAAAAATTTTTGCGCCTTTTTTGCCTCGGTCATCAAATGGACGCTGGGAATTTCTCTCACCGCTTTTACCGTGTTCCTGTCCGTGCAGGGGATCACGTCCGCAACGTACGACGGGTTTTCTTTCAAGGCGGCAAAGTATGCGGTCAGTAATACCGTTCCCATCATAGGGAGCTTTCTCGGAAGCGGGTTCGATCTTGTCATTGCGGGGAGCGTGCTCATCAAAAACTCTTTGGGAGCGTGCGGCATTTTCCTGCTTGCCATCGTCATTGCGGTGCCGCTGGTGCAGCTTGTCGCATACAATCTGTTTTTAAAGCTTGCGGCCGCCGTGACGGAACCTATGGGGGACGAAAAAGTCTCTTCCTTTCTCTCTTCTCTTTCGGGAACGGTCAATTATTTTACGGCGGGATTGCTTGCGGTGGGATTTATGTATTTTATCACCATTTTATTGCTGATCTGTTCTTCCAACGCTCTTTTCTGAATATGGATACATATATTTTATCGGTGTGCGGGGCGGTGATACTTTCCGCAGTCGCCGCCATGCTTCTTCCGGAAGGCAGACTGGGTAAATTTATCGGAGGGATCCTCAAAATTTTCTGCCTTCTCATCATCGTTCTGCCCCTTCCGTCCATGCTGGAGGGAATTCTTCCCGAAAGAGGAGATACGGAAGTCTCGGCGGAAATGCCCCTGGACGAAACATTTTTAAACAAGATGTTTACCTTGCAGATGGAGCGGCAGGAACAGCTGATCGACGAGCGCCTGGAAGGGGAGTACGGCATTGTCGTTTCTTCGCAGATCGTGTGGGAACTTGTCGGATACGAATGTAAGATCAAACAAATTGAGATCGGCATAGAAGATTTTGGAATATACGGCAAAGACGAGCATATATTTGTTATAGAGCAGGTAAAAAACACGGTCTTTGCCATGTACGGAGAGGAGGTCGTCGTATATGAGTGAAGGAAAAACCTCGTTCGGGCAAAAGATAAAGTCGGGAAAGATCGCGGAAATTGCTATCGCCGTTCTGCTTCTCATCGTCGTGGCGGTCTTGCTTCTCTCTTCCCTGTCTCCAAAGGATGCAGACTCCGCCGATTTCGCGCAGACAATGCAGACAAAGCTTGCAAAGGTCTTGTCCCGCATCGAGGGCGCAGGCGAGGTGGAAGTCTTTCTCACCGTTGCTTCGGAAGGGGAAAAGGTGGTCGCCACCGAAAGCGTGGAAAGCTCGGACGGAACGGTGACGACGTCGCCCGTGTTTTCGGGCGGGGAACCCGTCATTCTCGAAGTGCTGACACCGGAAATAACGGGAGTGCTGATTGTGGCAGAGGGAGCTGACGATCTGGGCGTTCGGTTCAATCTGATCGAAGCAACGGCATCCGTTTTAAATATCAACCAAAGCATAATCAAAGTATATACGATGGGCGAGTAAATCAAAAAAAGGAGAATGAAAAAATGTCGAGAACCAAAAAAATCGTCATTATGACGGGGCTTGTGCTGTTGCTGGCGGTAACGGCGGTATTCAATTTTGTGCTTGCCGGAAGTCTGGACGGCAATGCGGACAGCGGCGTCACCGCGGCAAATTATTTCACCACCTACCGCACCGAACGCAGCACCACGCGCAACGAGGAACTTCTGCAGCTGGATTCCATCCTCGAAAGCACGGAAGCGGGCACGGATGCCTATGAAGAGGCGATGTCCCTGAAACTGCAGATCGTGGAAATGATGGAGCGCGAACTCCTTCTGGAAACGTATATCAAATCTCTCGGGTACAACGACGCCGTCGTCAGCATCGGAATGGATTCGGAAAACGTCAATGTGTTCGTCAACGCGTCCGAACTTTCCTACAACGATTTCCTTTCCATTTATAATATTCTGACGGAAGAGGCAGGGTGTGACCCCGCAAACGTAAATATTATGCCGATTCAGGCAGAAATTTAAAAAAAATACTGTTCAAATCCGAAGAAATGTGGTATAATATACGTAAGAAAGATTCAGGAGAGGTACTATGGCACTTTTCAAACGCGTTCCGTCGGACGGACAGAAGGGAAAAGTATCTTACAATTCCGGCATCGTCAGCGGGATCATCAGCCTTGCCGTTTCGGAAATAGAGGGCGTGGAACTGCTTCCCGGGAAAAAACGCGGTATGAAACTGTACTTTGAAAAGGACGGTATCTACGCGGATATTTCCGTGAAAGTGGACTACGGCTACAACGTTCCGGAAGTCGCATTCAAGATCCAGCAGTCGGTCAAGCACAACGTGGAGGCGATGACGAAGTACAAAGTCGCCAAAGTGGACGTCTACGTCGTGGGCGTGGAACTGCTCGACAGGGTCGCGGAACAATTATGACACAGGAATTTCCCCTCGTATTTGCGAGGGGAAATATTAAATTATCAACAGGAAAAACAGTATGAGGACCAAAGCGCGCGAATGCGCATTCAAAGTGATTTTCGCATCGTTGTTTCAGCCGGAGGGAAATGCGGAATTTCAACGCGGCGTGTACAAAGCCTTTTCTCTGGACGAGGAAGAATGCAAATACGCAGATCTTCTCCTCGATCTCGTGAAAACGCACAGGGAAGAACTGACGCAGGCATTAAACGAATATTCCATCGGGTTTTCGGAAAAGCGTCTCTTCCCCGTCGACAAGAGCCTGCTTTTGATGGCAATGGCGGAGATCCGTTACGTCGATGACGTTCCGCCCGTTGTCTCCATCGATGAAGCGGTGGGGCTGGCAAGAAAATATTCCACGGAAAAGAGCGTGGGGTTTGTTAACGGCGTACTGGGTACGTACATGACGGAGGTACAAAAGAATGGGCATTCTGATTGACGGAAAAGCTCTTGCGGCGCAGTTGCGCGGCGAAATCAGAGAACAGGCGGAAAATTTCCGCAAACAGCGCGGCAAGGACATCGGACTTGCCGTTATTCTCGTAGGGGAAGATCCTGCGTCGCAGGTGTACGTGCGCAACAAGATCAAAGCGTGTGAGGAAGTGGGGGTCAAGTCCTTTTCCTATCATCTCCCCGCGGAGACGACAGAACAGCAGCTTGTCTCTCTCATTGACGAGCTCGTCGCGTCCGACAACGTTCACGGCATTCTCGTTCAGCTGCCTCTGCCAAAACACCTCAACGAGCGCTCCGTTCTCGCGCACATTCCGCCCGCCAAGGATGTGGACGGCTTCTGTGCGGAAAACGTGGGCAACCTCGCCATGAACCGCACGACCATTGTAGCCTGCACGCCTTTCGGCGTCATGAAAATGCTGGAAAAATATGGCATCGATCCAAAAGGGAAGAATGCCGTCGTGCTGGGCAGATCGAATATCGTCGGAAAGCCGATGGCGATGCTTCTTCTGAACGCGGACGCCACGGTCACCGTCTGCCACAGCAAGACAAAGAACCTGAAAGAGATCTGCGCGGCGGCAGATATCCTTGTCGTGGCCATCGGCAGGGCGAAGTTTGTCACGGCGGACATGGTGAAAGAGGGCGCCGTCGTCATCGATGTCGGAATGGACCGCGACGAAAACGGGAAACTCTGCGGAGACGTCGATTTTGAACACGTGAAGGACAAGGCTTCCTACATTACGCCCGTTCCGGGCGGCGTGGGGCCTATGACGATAACCATGCTGCTCTACAATACGGTGATTGCGGCGACGAGGAGTTAATTTTTTGGATACCAACTGGAAAGAAAAACTGGAAGAACTGCGTACGGCGTTTGAAGGCATTCTGCAAAATTACACGGACAATATGAACCTCAAACCGGACATTCTCAACGAGAGCATGAAATATTCCCTTGTCCAGGGCGGAAAGCGCCTGCGCCCCGTGCTGATGTTTGCCTGTGCGCAGATGTTGGGCGGCAAGGTGCAGGACGTTGCGGGATTTGCGCTTGCTCTCGAAATGATCCACACTTATTCGCTCATTCACGACGATCTGCCCGCGATGGACAACGACGATTTCCGCCGCGGCAAGCCCTCCAATCACAGACAATTCGGGGAAGGGCAGGCCATCCTCGCGGGGGACGCCCTGCTCAACGAAGCATATTCTATCTGTTTCGAAGAATGCTCCAAGGGGAAATCCTACCGCAACGCGGCGGCGTTCCTCTGTAAAAATGCGGGCGCGTACGGAATGGTCGCGGGACAGGCTGCCGACCTTTTCTGGCAGGGAAGGCTGGACGCGGGAAAAGCGGAAGCGGACTTTATCGTCCTGAACAAGACGGCTAAGATGATCATGTCCGCCGTTACGGTCCCGGCGTATGTCTACAATGCCGACGAAAATATCATTGCGCTCTTTTCCGAATTTGGGAAAAATTTCGGATTTCTGTTTCAGATCACGGACGACATTCTGGACGAAACGGGCGAATTTGAAAAGCTCGGAAAGACAGTAGGGAAGGACAAACAGGAAAACAAGCTTTCCGCGCTCGCGCTGTTCGGCAGGGAAAAGAGCGAGGAGCTCGCCGACCATTATTGCAATATCTGCTTGCAGATCCTCAATGAAATGCCTTACGAAAGCGGATTTTTGCAGGCTCTCACGCAATATGTGCGCAGGCGCGAGGCGTAACCGTGCGGCTGGATAAATACCTTGTCGGCAACGGGTTTGCCTCCCGTACGCGCGCGGCCCGCGCGGTCGAACAGGGACGCGTGCTCGTCAACGGCAAAAGGGCGAAAGTTTCCCAGGAGATCTCATCTTCCGACACCGTTCAGATCTTACCCGAACCCGTCTCTTTCGTGTCTGAGGGCGGGTTCAAACTGTATAAGGCGTTTAAAGACTTTGCCGAGAATGTCAACGGCCTCGTCTTTGCCGATCTCGGCGCAAGCACGGGCGGGTTTACCGATTGTCTTTTGCGATCGGGCGCTTCCCGCGTGTACGCCGTGGACGTCGGGGAAAGTCAGCTGGACGGGACGCTCCGCGAGGACAGCCGCGTGATTGTCATGGACAGGCGGAATGCCCGCTATCTCACCGCACGGGATTTTCCGCAGCAGATCGACGGCGTGACGGCAGACCTCAGCTTTATCTCTTTAACATATATTTTTCCCGTCATTGCGGACATTCTTCCCGAAGGGGGCAAAGCGTTTGTGCTCGTCAAGCCGCAGTTTGAATGCGGCGGAAAGGGACAGGACAAACACGGCATTGTCAAGGAGAAAAAGATACACGAGCAAATCATCCGCTCCCTCTGCGCGGAGGCGGAAAAACAGGGGCTTGCACCGCTCAGGCTTACAAATGCTCCCTTGCGGGAGCGGAAAAATACGGAATATGTGCTTTGTCTGCAAAAGGGAGGAAGGGCGGCAGATCTTTGCGATCTGATCAAAGCCGTGTACGAACCGACAGACGGTTGATTTATGAAAAACGAACGTTACACTCCGGAACAGAAAAATCTTTTGAAGATCGATCCCAAAACCTATACGGAAGAAGAGCGGGAGGCAATGCGCATCGTCTTGCTTCCGCGGAAAAAATATCTTCCGCAAACGGACGAGGAGGGGTTGGAGATCGTTTCCCTCGCGCTCGGCAGCCGCGAAAAGACGGAACTCTTTCTGCGCTGCCGCAGGGATATTTTCGCAAGGTATTCCTGTGAGGGGCGCTGGAGCGCGGGCGACAGATCCGCCGTTTTGTACTATCGCTTTTCCTGCAAAGGCAAGCCGCTCTGCGCTCTCCGCGTGCGTATCGATCACTTTGAACTGGTGTTCAGCCTGAATAAAAAGGAGATGGAGGCGTTTGAAAAGATTCGCCCCAACCTTTCCAGAGAGGACATTCAATACGGATACGACGTCACGGGCAGCGACGTACAGCGTAAAGTTCTCGCATATTCCATGGAACGCTCTTATGAGGACGTGTTCCGCGTATTGGCGCTTCGCTGTCCTCCCGATAAAGGAAAATTTTACGAATAAAAGTGAAACCGCGCCGCCAAAAACTTTTGGCGGTGCGGTTATTTTGTCTTATAAAATTCTTCAGACAACCAGATGGAAGATCCCCAGCGTCACGCCGCAGAAGATCAGCAGGGACAAAACGTCCGTGATGGTCGTGATAAAGGGGTTGGCAAAGACGGCGGGGTCGATATGAATGGATTTTGCAAAGATAGGGACGCAGCAACCGACGATCTTTGCGACGACCACTGCAAGAGCGATCGCCGTGCCCACGGCAAGGGAATAGAGGAGGGAATAATCGTACCCGAAGATCAGCCTGTCTACGAGCTGCAGTTTTGCAAAACACACGATCCCGACGGAAAGGGCGACGAGCACGGAAACGCGCATCTCTTTCCAGATAACTTTTCCTATGTCGCGCGGCCGTATTTCATCCAGCGCCATGCCGCGGATCACTGTGACAGAAGCCTGGCTGCCCGCGTTTCCGCCCGTTCCCATGACCATGGGCACGCACGCGACGAGCAGGGTGGAAAGCAGCGATTCGTAGGTGTTGAGGATGAGCCCCGTAAAAGTCGCGCTTACCATCAGAATGAGGAGCCAGGGGATCCTGTGCAGGTAAATGCGAAAGACGCTCGTTTCCAGATAAGGTTTGTCCGACGGGGTGACCGAGTTGATATACGAAATATCTTCCGTCGCCTCGTCCGTGATGACGTCGAGAGCGTCGTCGATGGTGACAATACCGACCAGTCTCTTTTCCTGATCGACCACGGGAACGGAAAGCAGGTCGTACTTGGAGAGGACGTTTGCCACAACTTCCTTGTCGTCCTGCGTGTTTACAAAGATAAAGTTCGTTTCCATAAAGGAAGCGACTTTTTCTTCATAGTCATGTAAAAAGAGGTCTTTTACCGTCACGGTGCCGATCAGCGTTTTTTGGTCGTCCGTGACGTAGCAGGTATAAATGGTCTCCTTGTCGATGGCCTCTTTTCTGATCTTGTCGAAGCATTCGCGTACGGACATATGGGCGCGGAGGGAAATGCACTCCGTGGTCATGATGCTGCCCGCACTGTCTTTGGGATATTTGAGGATCTCGTTGATCTCTTTTCTGGTTTCGCTGTCCGCCTGCATCAGAATTCTGCGAACGACGTTGGCGGGCATCTCTTCGATGAGGTCGACGGTATCGTCGACAAACAGGTCGTCGATGATGAGCTTTAATTCTTTATCGGAAAAGGAGCGGATGAGCAGCTGTTGCTGCGTGCTGTTCATCTCCACAAACGTTTCCGCCGCAAGTTCTTTTGGCAGCAGGCGGAAAAGGATGGGAAGGTCTTCTTCGTCCAGTTCGGAGAAGATCTCCGCCAGGTCGACAGGCTCCAGATCGGCGAGCAGAGGTTTTAAGAGAGCGTATTTCTTTTCCCCGAGATAGTCAACAATTTCAACAATTTTGTCGTTTCTGTTTTCGGGAGTAGCTTTCAGAAGGACTTCGTGCACGACGTCTGTGGGCATAGTTTCCAGCAGTTGCTCTACGTCGTCGTCAATGATCTCATCTGTGACCGATTGCAGTTTTACGTCGCTGAAATTTTTTAAAACGCGCCTCTGCGTATCGCGGTCGAGCAGGACAAAGACGTCTGCGGCGGTTTCCTTGTCCAGTACGCCGAACAGGGCGGTGAGATTTTCGCTGTTCAGGGATTGCAAGATCTCCGCGAGTTCTTCCTGCGTCACGTCCTTTAAAAGTTCTTTCAGGGCGTCCGTGTCGTTCTCTTGCAGTAATTGCAGTATCTTTTCTTTCACGGCACACCTCCTGGGAAAATCTACAGAAAAAGTATAATTTTTTTTGGCAATTTTGTCAAGCGATGGAGGGAAATCCGATCGCAGGAAACATTTTTTTTACAACAGTTTTACACGTTGCCCTGCCTGCGCTTGTATGACGGCGTTTTTTATGGTATAATGAACGGGAAATCCGTTGCAAGGAGAAAGATATGAACCAGAGAATGTACGGTTTGGGAAGCAAACGTTCTGTGATCCGCGAGATCTTTGAATTCGGCAGACAGCGCGCGCAGGAGGTCGGTGCGGAAAACGTTTTCGATTTCAGCCTGGGCAATCCGAGCGTGGAGCCTCCCCGTCAGGTAGAGGAAGTGCTTGTGCAGCTGATCGGTGAGAGTTCGCCTACGGCGCTGCACGGCTATACCTCCGCGCAGGGGGATCTGTCCGTCCGCCGCGCGATCAGCGATTACGTTCAGAAGACGCATTCCGTTCCCTGCGATCCCGATTATATTTATATGACCTGCGGCGCGGCGGCATCCCTGGTCATCTCTCTCTCCGCGCTCTGCGAGGAAGGGGACGAGGTCATCACCTTTGCGCCGTACTTTACGGAATACAAGGTATTTGCCGAAACGGCCGGGGCAAAGCTCATCGCTCTCCCGTCCGATCCGCAAACCTTCCAGATCGACTTTTCCCTGTTGGAACAGGCGATCGGCAGCCGCACTGCGGTCGTGCTGATCAATTCTCCCAACAATCCCAGCGGCGTGGTGTACAACGAGGACACGGTGAAAAAACTTGCCGACCTTCTGCGCAAAAAATCCGCGCAACTCGGCAGGACGATCTATCTCGTCACCGACGAACCGTACCGCGAGCTCGTGTACGGGGGAGTCAAAGTCCCTTATCTCACCGCTTATTATAAGGATACCCTCGTTTGCTATTCTTATTCAAAATCTCTTTCTCTGCCCGGCGAGCGAATCGGCTATATCTTCGTCAATCCGCAGGCAGAGAAAGCAAAGGAAATCTATCTTGCCGTCTGCGGCGCGGGGAGAGCGCACGGGTATGTCTGCGCGCCTTCGCTGTTCCAGAAGATGATCGCGCGCTGCCAGGGGATCACTTCGGATGTCTCTGTCTATGAGAGGAACAGGGACACGCTCGTCGGAGCGCTGCGCGGGTACGGATTTTCCTGCGTACAGCCGGACGGAGCGTTCTATCTGTTTGTTCGCTCTCCCGAACCTGATGCAAACGCCTTCTGTGAGCGGGCAAAAAAATACGATCTGCTCTTCGTCCCCGGGGACGATTTCGGCTGTCCCGGATATGTGCGGATCGCCTATTGCGTCTCGCCGCAGATGATCGAACGCTCTCTGCCCGCTTTTGCAAAACTTGCGGCCGAATATTCTTTGTGAGAGGCAGACTATGAGATTGCTTTTTGTCAGGCACGGCGATCCTGATTACGAACATGACACTTTGACGGAAAAAGGGGAGCGGGAGGCAGAACTTCTTGCCGACAGGCTCCAGTCGGAAAAGATGGACTACTTTTATCTCTCGCCGCAGGGCCGCGCGCAGAAAACGGGGCAAGCGGTGATGAGGCGCCTGGGGCGGACGGGGGAGACCTTTGACTGGCTGCACGAATTTACGCCTTCCGTCACTCTTCCCGAGAGCGGGCAGCCGCACATTATCTGGGATTTCATGCCGTCCTTTATGCAGAAATATCCGCAGCTTTATTCCCCGACGGAATGGCTGGAGCTGCCCTTTATCAGGGAAAGCACCGTTCCGCAGGGGTATCGCGCCGTGTGCGAAGGCATCGACGGGCTTCTTGCCCGCCACGGGTATGTCCGCAAAGACAATTATTATTCCGTGAAAAAATCCAACAGGGATACGCTGGTGTTTTTCTGCCACTTCGGGGCGACCGCCGTTGTCTTGTCTCACCTGTTCAACCAGTCGCCCGTGGCGCTGATGCAGCATTTTTCGGCGCCCACCACTTCGGTAACGACCGTCTATACGGAAGAGAGGGAGGAGGGGATCGCATCCTTCCGCTGCATGACGTACGGCGGCGTTTCCCACCTGTATGCGGCAAAAGAACCCGTCTCTTTTTCGGGGCGTTTTTGCGAAACTTTCGACGATCCTACCGAACGCCATTGACGGGGAAATTTTTCTTTTCACTCTTCTTTCCTTTTGATGAAAAAAAGGCAGAAGGGTGAAAATTTTTTTGTCAAAAAATTGCTTTTTTGACAAAAATGGTTTATAATATAGAATGGATAGATTTGGAATACTTTTTTGGGAGGTATTATGGATAAACTCAACTTGCTCCGTGCAAGGCGGCAGGAAGTGCTCGCCGCAGGGAGTGCGATTCGCAAAACGATCGCCGGACTTGTTGATGGGGACAGCTTTGTGGAACTTTCCGGTTTCAGCTTCTCCAAAAACGATTTTTACGGCGAAGAAGCAGCAGGCGAAGGCGTTGTCACGGGTTTTGCTACCATCGAGGGAAATCCCGTCTATGTGGCGGCGCAGAACTTTGACGTCCTCAGCGGCGGCGTGAGCAAAGAAAACTGCGCAAAGTTGCTCAGGTGTCTGGAACTCGCGGAAAAGAATTCCACGCCAGTCGTGTACATTCTCAACAGTCTCGGCGTGCAGATCGGCGAGGGTGTCACCGTGCTGGAAGGGCTTGCGCAGCTTCTTTCCAAGGCGGCAAAGCTTCACGGCGTTGTGCCGCAGTTTGCCGTCATTAACGGCGAAGTCTACGGACAGACGGCGCTTTTAGCGGCGTGCGCAGACTTCACTTTCTTCATGAAAGAAGGCGTGCTCGCGGCGGACAGCCCGCTCGTGCTCTCTGCAAAGAGCGGCAAAAATCTTGCCAAAGAAGCGGTCGGCGGTTCCAAAGCTTTGGACAAGACCAACCTCGTTTCCTTCGAGGCGGAGGACATCGCACAGGTCCGCGCAACAGTTTCCAAGATCCTCGGCATTCTGCCCGAATACAGCGCGCTCGTCGTGGAAAACGGGGCGGATCTCAACCTTGCTTTCCCCAAGCTCAACGAAAAGTGCGATGCGGACACGCTGATCGCGTCCGTGTTCGACAAGGATTCTTACGTGGAAGTCGGGAAGAATTGCTCTCCCGAAGTGCATTGCGTACTCGGCAGAGTGGGCGGGATCTCCGTTGCCGCCGTCGTTACGGGCGGGGAAACTCCCGTATCTCTCAATGAAAACAACGTCGCAAAGATGATCTCCTTTGCGGAATTTGCCTCTTATTACGGGCTTCCGTATGTCAGCTTTGTGGACGCGCAGGGCGTTCAGTCCGATCTTTCGGCGCAGAACAGCCTCGTCCTGAAAAATATTTTCAAGCTCCTGGAAACGTACGATCTTCTTGACAATGCAAAGATCTCCGTCGTGTACGGCAGCGCCATCGGGCTCGGCTATACGCTTCTGGCGGCCAAATCCGCAGGCTTTGACTATTGCTATGCGTTCGCAAACGCAAAGATCGCTCTGTTCGACAGCGAAAAGGGCGCCGAGATCGAGTTTGCAGGGGAGAAAAAAGCAGACAAAGCAAAACTTGCCGCCCGCTATGCAGACGAAAATTCCGATCCTATTCATGCGGCAAAGAACGGCTATGTCGATAACATCATCGAACCGCAGTTTGTCAGACAGTATCTGGTGGCGTCTCTCCAGATGTTGTTGAAGTGAGGTGCACAAAATGCTTGCATCCTTATTGGCAAAAGATGTGCCGTGGATCGGGGTTCTGGATTCCCTGATCTATGCGATCATCGGTTTTGCCGTCACATTTGTCGGGATCTTTCTTCTGATCTTTTTCATCTGGCTGCTCGGAAAGGCCGTCAATCAGGCAACAGCGTCCCGCAGCCGTAAAAAGGCGGAAAAGACAGAAGAAACGCCCGCGGAAGTTTCCGCCGCATCCGCGTCGGATGAGGTCAGCGAGGAGATCCGCGTTGCAATCGTTGCGGCAATCGCCGCTTACTACGCCGGCGAAAACAGCTCGTGCGAATTCAAAGTAAAGAGAATCAAGAGATTATAAGGAGAAAACAAAAATGCGTAAATTCGTTGTCACTATCGATGGTAAAAATTACGAAGTCGGCGTGGAAGAGATCGGTGCCGATCAGACGGTCGTCAATACCGTTGCCGCTCCCGCAGCCGCTCCTGCGGCGCAGGCTGCTCCTGCCGCTCCTGCGGCTCCCGTTTCCGGCGAAAAGGTGCTTTCTCCTTTCCCCGGACTCATCAAAAAGTTTCTCGTCAATGAGGGCGACACCGTGAAAAAAGACCAGCCCATCCTCGTGCTCGAAGCAATGAAGATGGACAACGACATCACCGCTCCCTGTGCAGGAAAAGTTTCCTTTAAAACGGCGGTCGGCAACAACGTCGAAACAAATGCGTTGCTCGCTGTGATCGGCTGAAACGGGTGGTGCAAAGATGCAAATACTTTCGTCAGGAATTAACATTGGCGAGATGTTTGTGAACCTGTGGAAATCTTCGGGTTTCATGCAGGGGAGCTGGGAAAACTACGTCATGCTCGTGGTTTCCTTCATCTTGATGTATCTCGCCATTGTCAAAAAATTTGAACCGCTCCTGCTTCTGCCCATCGCTTTCGGTATGTTCATCATCAACATACCGGGCGCGCAGAACATCGTCTGGGGCAGGTACGAAACGCCGGACACTTCCCTCGAACTCGGGCTGAATTCAGACGGTTCACTCGAATACGTGGGGGTGTATCTGCTCAACGGTACAAAGAATACGCTCATTTATGTCAAGGACGGCTTCCTCAACGGCAGTACGCTGACGTATTATGACGGCTTTGCCGCATTGCAGGCCGGAACGGTTTCCACCGCACAGGTCTTTAACTTTACCGAAACGTACACCTTGCAGGGCTATATTGCGGGGACGGTCGCAAACGGAGTTACGACGTTCAACAGCGCCGACCTCATCATTTCCCACGCGTATATGGACGTGACCAACCGCGGCCTTCTGTGGTATCTGTATTTCGGCGTCGAAAACGTCATTTACCCGCCTCTGATCTTCCTCGGGATCGGTGCAATGACCGACTTCGGCCCGCTGATTGCAAACCCGAAGAGCATGATCCTCGGCGCGGCTGCACAGCTCGGCGTATTCTTTACGCTGTTCATGGCTGTCGTGCTCGGATTTGACGCGGCGGCTGCCGCTTCCATCGCCATCATCGGCGGCGCGGACGGTCCTACGGCAATTTATCTTACCCAGCAGCTTGCTTCCCATACCGAACAGGATCTGCTGGCGACCATCGCCATTGCGGCCTATTCGTACATGGCGCTCATTCCTATCATTCAAAAACCGATCATGCGCTTGCTTACCACAAAGAAAGAGCGCGCCGTCAAGATGAAGCAGCTGCGTGAAGTTTCCAAGGTGGAGAAGATTATTTTCCCTATCCTCGTCACGCTGATCGTCGGCATTCTTCTGCCCGATGCGATCCCTCTGCTCGGTATGCTCATGCTCGGTAACCTCATGCGCGAGAGCGGCGTTGTCGGAAGGCTCTCTTCCCAGGCTCAAAACGGATTGATGAATACCATCACCATCTTCCTCGGCGTTTCCGTCGGGTGCAAGGCTGTCGGTACAACTTTCCTGCAGGTGCAGACGCTGTTCATCATCCTGCTCGGCCTCATTGCGTTCATGTTCGGTACCATCGGCGGACTTCTGGCCGGCAAACTCATGTGCAAGCTTTCGGGCGGTAAGATCAACCCGCTCATCGGTTCTGCAGGTGTCTCCGCCGTTCCTATGGCGGCGCGTATTTCCGAGGACGTCGGGCGCGAAGAGGATCCCAGCAACCACTTGCTCATGCACGCTATGGGACCGAACGTCGCAGGCGTTATCGGTTCTGCGATCGCTGCGGGCTTCCTGCTTGCCTGCTTCGGCTAAACTGAGGCACATTCTTTCCGTCGCTTCCTCTGCTTTGCGGCAGGGGAGCGCGGAATACAGAGTATAATTTCGGGAGAAAAGCAATGGCTAATAAAGAAAATAAAAAAGTTTTGATCACCGATACCATTCTCCGCGACGCGCATCAGTCCCAGGCGGCAACGCGTATGCGGCTGGATGAGATGCTTCCTGTTCTCGAACAGCTGGACGACATCGGTTATTATTCGCTGGAAGCCTGGGGCGGCGCAACGTTCGATACCTGCCTCCGTTTCCTCAACGAAGACCCGTGGGAACGTCTGAGAACGC
The DNA here is from genome assembly GCA_019114245.1 of Candidatus Borkfalkia faecipullorum. Lineage (GTDB taxonomy): Bacteria > Bacillota > Clostridia > Christensenellales > Borkfalkiaceae > Borkfalkia > Borkfalkia faecipullorum. The sequence continues at coordinate 20,473 of DXFX01000075.1, forward strand.
TCCGTAAACATTTGAAAAAGACGCCCATCCAGATGCTGCTGCGCGGGCAGAACCTGCTCGGCTATCGTCATTATTCGGATGACGTCGTGGAAAAATTTGTCGCAAAATCCATCGAAAACGGCGTCAAAGTCGTCCGCGTGTTCGACGCGCTCAACGATCCCCGCAACCTGGAAACGTCCATGAAAGCGATCAAGAAATACGGCGGGATCTGCGAGGCTGCCATCAGCTATACGACCAGCCCCGTACACACGACCGCTTATTTTGTAAAGCTTGCAAAACAGCTGGAAAGCATGGGTGCAGACAACATCTGCATCAAGGATATGGCAAACCTTCTCTTGCCGTACACGGCTTATGACCTCGTTTCTCAGTTGAAAAAGGAACTCAAACCCGAAACGAAAGTGCATCTGCACACGCACAACACGGCAGGTACGGGCGACATGGTCAACCTGAAAGCCATCGAGGCGGGCGTCGACATCGTGGATACGGCGCTCTCTCCGCTCGGCAACGGAACCAGCCAGCCCGCCACCGAACCGCTGGTGGCTACGCTTGCGGGCACGCCTTACGATACGGGCATCGACATTCAGAAGCTTCTGCCCATCGTAGAGCATTTCAAGGGCGTTGCGGAACGTCTGAAGAAGGACGGGTTCCTGTCTCCGAAGGTGCTTTCCATCGACATCAACGCGCTGATCTATCAGGTTCCGGGCGGAATGCTTTCCAACCTGATTTCCCAGCTCAAACAGCAGAACAAGTCTGAAAGGCTGGGTGAAGTGCTTGCAGAGGTCCCCAATGTCCGCAAAGATTGCGGTTATCCTCCTCTGGTCACGCCTTCTTCGCAGATCGTCGGAACGCAGGCTGTGCTCAACGTTCTTTCGGGTGAGCGCTACAAGATGGTCACGAAGGAGTTCAAGGGATTGCTGCGCGGCGAGTACGGTAAACTTCCCGCAGAACCCAACGAGGCTGTCGTGAAAAAGTGCATCGGCGACGAAAAGCGCATCACATATCGTCCCGCAGACGATCTCAAACCCGAATACGAGAAGTTCAAGTCTGAGATCTCCGAATACATGGAACAGGAAGAGGACGTTCTCTCCTATGCCGTGTTCGGGCAGGTCGCGCTCAACTTCTTCAAATGGCGCAAGGCCGCAAAAGAAGGAGTGGACAAAAATCTCGCGGAAGGCGGAAAAGTTTATCCCGTCTGATCAGAATGAAAAATCGCAAGGTCAGCGAAGGCCGCAAAAGGCTTTCGCTGACTCTTTCGTAAGGGAAAAATGAAAAAAGCAGCAGTCATCGGTGCGGGCGCATCCGGCCTGATGGCGGCGTATGCCGCCGCGAAAAACGGAAATCAGGTGACCGTCTTTGAGAAAAACGAAAAGGCGGGCAAAAAGATCTATATCACGGGGAAGGGGCGCTGTAACGTTACAAACGACACTTCCGCGGAAGGCTTTCTGGAAAACGTCGTTCGCAATGCAAAATTTCTGAAAGGGTGCGCCTACACTTTCCCGCCCGAAAAGATCATGCGTTTTTTGGAGGAAGGCGGACTTCCTCTGAAAGTGGAGCGCGGAAACCGCGTGTTTCCCGCCTCGGACAAGGCAAGCGATGTGACAAAATGTCTCGAGCGGTATTGCCGCAATGAGGGAGTGGAGTTTCACTTTCAGGAATGTGTCCTGCGCCTGGAAAAGCAAGGAGAAGGTTTTCTGCTCGTCACGGAAAAGGGGGAATATCTGTTTGACTGCGTCATTGTCTGTACGGGTGGGATCTCTTATCCTGCCACGGGCAGCACGGGCGACGGGTATACCTTTGCGCGTCGTTTCGGACTGAAAATCAAGCCGCTCCGCCCCGCGCTTTGCGGGATCGTGTGCGACATGAAAGAAATTTCCCGCCTGCAGGGTCTGACGCTGAAAAATGTGCAGATCACTGCCTGTCGGCAGGGGAAGATCCTGGGAAGTTTTTTCGGTGAAATGCTATTTACGCATTTCGGCGTGTCGGGGCCCATCGTTTTGTCCCTTTCCAGTCTTTTGAATGAGACGCAAAACTGGAAGGAGATTTCTCTGTCGATCGACTTGAAACCTGCGTTGGATGAAGCTACGCTGGACAAGCGCCTTTTGCGTGACTTTGAAAAATTCAAAAACAAACAGATGCAAAACGCCTTGGACGAACTTTTGCCCAAGAGCCTGATTTTGCCGGTTTTGCAGCAGGCGGAAATTCCGCCGCAGCTTGCGGTGAACAGCCTTTCCAAAGAGGCCAGAAATCGTCTTATAAAAGTTTTAAAAGGCTTTCGCCTGTACCCCGTTTCCCTTCGCCCTGTGGAAGAGGGGATCGTCACGGCGGGAGGCGTAGACGTTGCGCAGATCCATCCGAAAACAATGCAATGCAAGGAGATCCCCGGTTTGTATTTTTGCGGAGAGGTGCTCGACGTTGACGCTTTTACGGGCGGATTTAATTTGCAAATAGCATTCATGACGGGATATGCTGCGGGCAGCAGTATCCGTTAAAGCGTGAATTTTATATAAATGCGAAGTACTATGCCAGGCATAATTCGCGTATAACAGGGAGGTTCAGGTATGAAAGCCATCCGAGGCGCCACTACAATCAGACAAGATTCGCCCGAAGAGATCCGCGCGGCGGTCAAGGAGTTGCTTTGTGCTCTCTCCGAAAAAAACGGTCTTTCCGAACAGGAAATGATCTGCATTCTCTTTTCCAACACGGCAGACATCCGTTCGCTGTATCCGGCAAAGGCCGCTCGCGAAGCAGGGTTTACCCATGCGGCGCTGTATTCCTCTCTGGAACCTGAAATCGAGGGCGCTCTGCCTTTGTGCATCCGAGTCCTGATTCTGGCGGAAACGGAAGGGCCCGTCTCCCACGTGTATCTGCGCGGTGCGGCAAATCTTCGCAAGGACCTCAAAAAGTTTTCCGTTGCGCTGGACGGCCCTGCGGGCAGCGGAAAGAGCACGGTGGCAAAGCTACTTGCCGCGGCGCACAATATTTTATATCTCGATACGGGTGCCATGTACCGCGCCTGCGCGCTGAAAGCCATGAAAGAGGGGCTGAAACAGTTTGACGAAAAGAGCGTCCGCCCGCTCATGGACTCTCTCGATCTGCGCATAGAATACAGGGACGGCAAACAGCATACTATTCTGGACGGAGAGGATGTTTCCGAAGCCATCCGCCGTCCTGAGGTTTCCATGGCCGCTTCAGATATTTCCGCGCTCAGATGCGTGCGCGAAAAAATGGTGGAAATGCAGAGAAAGATCGCGGCCGAGCAGTCCTGTGTACTGGACGGGCGCGACATCGGTTCTTTTGTACTGCCGCAGGCGGAATTCAAATTCTTTATCACGGCGCGCAGTGACGTCCGCGCCCGCCGCCGCTACGATGAACTCAAAGCGAAGGGGTTCGTCGTCGATCTCGCAAACTTACAGAAAGAGATCGAACAGCGCGACGAAAACGATTCCAGGCGCGAGTTTGCGCCTTTGCGCCGCGCAGAGGATGCCGTTCTCGTCGATACTTCGGACATGACGATCGACGAAGTGCTTTCCTTTATAGAAAAGAAGATCCAGGAGAAAGTGTAAAATGCTCAGTTACGGTTTTTTGAAGGCGGTGCTCAACTGCTTTGTACAGATCATCCTGCCGTACAAACTCATCGGAAAGGAAAAGGTGAAAGACGGGGCGTGCGTCCTTGTCGGCAACCATTACCGTATCTGGGACATCGTTCACATGGCCTGCACCACGAAGGAAAAGGTGCATTTCATCACGAAAAAGGAACTTTATAAGAGCAAATTTCTGGGCCATCTGTGCGACATCGTGGAGGCGATCCCCGTTTCCAGGGACGGACAGGACGCAAAGGCTGTGATGACGGCTCTGCGGTACCTGAAAAAGGGAGAGAAGATCTCCATGTTCCCCGAAGGAACGCGCAACAAGACAAAGGACGTGGAGCTCTTGCCTTTGAAAGGCGGTTCTGCTCTGTTTGCCATTAAGGCGCGCGTTCCCGTCTATCCCGTCATGTGCCTGCGCAAGACCCGTCCTTTCATCCGCACCAAGATCATCGTGGGCGACCCCATCGACCTTTCGGATTTTTACGATATGCGGATGACGGCGGAGGACTATGCCGCGGCAGAGGACCGCATCCGGGAAAGAATGCTTGCCACAAAGCACGATTATATCGCCGCTCAGGAAGCGAAAAAGCGTGCCCAAAAGCAAAAGAAGGGGAATCCATGAACGTGACGGTTGCCCGCAGCAGCGGGTTTTGCAGGGGCGTTCAGAATGCGGTGGATACGGCAATGAGCGTTCCGCCGCAAAATACCTATCTTTTGGGGGAGCTGATCCACAATCCCGAAGTGACAAAACAGGTTTCCGAGCGGGGCATCAAGACGGTTGCAGACGTGTCCGAAGTTCCCGACGGGGCGACGCTGATCCTTCGTTCGCACGGCGTGGGCAAGTCTGTCTATGCGGAGTGCAAAGCGCGCGGGATCAAAGTTCTCGACTGTACCTGCCCCTTTGTGAGGCACATCCAGAAAATTGCCGAGGAACAGTCCGCGAAGGGAAAAACCATCGTCGTCATCGGGGAAAAACAGCACCCCGAAGTGGCGGGCGTATGCGGTTGGTGTTCGGGTGAGAGCGTCGTCATCGACAGCGACGACGAGGCGGCAATCCTGCCTTTGCAGGACAAAAATATAGCCGTCGTGGCCCAAACGACC
>DXFX01000076.1 GCA_019114245.1 Candidatus Borkfalkia faecipullorum
TTTTTAAAAAATTTGAATAGTACTGGCAATTTAATTGAAAAAATTTTACATTTGTAGTACAATAAACAGGAACATCTGCAATTTTCGGCAGAGTGCAGCAATCGGAGGTAAAAATGGCACAGCAAGGCGAAAAGAAAGGCTTTATTGCCCGTATGCTCGAAGGCAAGGAGCGGGACGAAGAGTACGCAAGGAGCACTCTTCCTTCCAACCGCTGGGCGCTTTTCTGGGATATTTTCAAGGGCAGGTTTTCCAAATTGGTCATCGTCAACCTGCTCATGCTTTTGTTTTTTATTCCGCTCGTCGCGGTAGGATTTTTCATGTATCTCTGGACGGGTACGATGGGGGGGATGTATCCCTTTTCCAACAGCATTCTCGTGGGCTTCCCCGCCTATCCCAACTTGATGGGGGCACCCGAACAGATCAACCTTTCCGCAACGTTCACGGGCGGCGCGCTGATGATCGTCGCCGCGCTCATCGCGGCGGTGGGCATTTCGGGCGGAATGTACGTCATCCGCAACATGGTGTGGACGGAGGGCATCTTTGTCGCCAACGATTTCTGGCGCGGCATCAAGATCAACATTGTGGTGGTGCTCCAATCCACTCTCTTTTACTCGATTTTCCTGTTCGGATTTTTCATTTCCATCAGGTTTTCCGAATACATCATCGCGTCCGGAACGGGCAGCACGGTGTGGATGACCATTTCCATGGCTATCTCTTATGTCGCGATCGTCATCTTTACGATGATGTATCTTTGGATGCTCGCCATGGGCGGGAGCTACAAGCTCAAATTTTTCCAGCTTCTCAAAAACTCCTTTTTGATGACGTTCGGACTCATCTTTCAGAATATCTTTTTTGTCATTCTGATGGCCATTCCCGTCATTCTCATTCTGCTCGGCTCTTTCTTCCAGATGGTGGGCATCGTGTTCATGATCCTGTTCGGATTGTCGTTTATGCTGCTCGTCTGGCTGGACTATACGCAGTGGGCGTTCGATAAATTCATCGAATCCAAGCGCGAGGGAGGCAAGGTCAACCGCGGTATTTATGCCAAAGTGGGCAAGGGCGGCTCGCAGAGCAAGGCGGTGCAGGAATACGAAGCAAATCTGCAGGCGGCGATGAGCGTCAAGTCCGACCTTTCTTCCCGTCCCATCAAGCCCATCACGGACGATCTGAAAGTGTACGAACTTCCCGAATCTTTCTCCCGTGACGATTTGAAGAAGCTGCGCGAATCCAAGGAACGCATCATCGAGGACACCGAAAAGTACGCGGAAGAACACCAGAACGACGAAAAATACGTCACCTACAATGCCCGCTTTGAAAAGCCCGCCGAAGAGGAGGACAAAAAGGACAAGAAGGGCAAAAAGGACAAAAAGAGCAAGAAAGGCGACGAGGGCGGGGATGCCGAATGACGAACGCATATTCCGCGCTTGCCGACTGGTTTGAATATCTCAATGCAGACTGCGACTATGAAAAATGGTCGCAGTACTTGTATGACCGCCTGCGCTCTCTGGGCGTGACGGGCGGAAAAGGGCTGGACATCGGCTGCGGCAGCGGCGCCTTTATGCGCGCTTTTGCGGCGTTCGGGTTTGACATGACGGGGTACGATTCCAGCGAACGTATGCTGCAAAAAGCGGAACAGCTGGGCGCGGGCGGCAGGGTGAAATACGTTCTCTGCGACGCGCGCAGGCTGCGCGTCATCGGCGGCAGGGCAGATTTTGCCCTGTGCGTCAACGATTGTCTGAACTACATTCCCCCGCAGGACGTGCCCGCCTTTTTTGCGCGGACGGCGGGCTGCCTGAAAAAGGGCGGCGCTTTTTTGTTCGACGTGTCCTCCCCGTACAAACTGCGGGAGATCATCGGCGGCAACACCTTCTGCGAGGACAGGGAAGAGGTGACGTACCTTTGGTTCAACGAGTGCTTGGCGGACAGAGTGGAAATGGACGTCACCCTCTTTGTCAGGGGAGCGGACGGGCGTTTTACCCGCAGCGACGAGCACCATACTCAATATATTCACGAAAAAGAATTTTTAGTTCACGCGGCGGAAAGCGCAGGCTTTTGCGTGCGTGCGCAGGAAGGGGCTTTCGGGGACGCATCGGACAAAACGCGCCTGAACTTTTTGTGTACCCGTCTTTAAAACAAGGGTACGTATCCCCGTTTTCCTGACGATCGGAGAGATGAAAATGACAGAAAGAAAAGATAAAATTTTGCGCGGGCTCATCTGCGGCGGGGAAGTCAGCATCGCCGTGGCGGAAACCACGCAGCTGGTAAACGAAGCGATCCGCATCCACGGCCTTTCCGCCCTTTCGGCGGCGGCGCTTGGCAGAACTCTGACGGCGGCGGCATATATGTGCTCTTCGCTGAAAGAGGACAACGGCGCGCTTTCCGTCTCGGTCAAGGGGGACGGCGTGGGCGGCAGTATTTACGTCAGCGGAGACAAGGCCTTACATATGCGCGGGTACATCGAAAACCCGCACGCGGAACTTGCGCCCAACGCGCTCGGGAAGCTGGACGTGGGCGGCTGCGTGGGCAAAAACGGCACCCTCACGGTGGTGCGGGACGACGGGCAGAACGTTCCCTTTGTCGGCACGACGCCGCTGGTGAGCGGGGAGATCGGCGAGGATTTCGCCGCCTATTTTGCGTACAGCGAACAGCTCCCCACCGCTCTGGCCGTCGGCGTGAAGATCGGCACGGACGGGACCTGTCTGGGGGCGGGCGGCGTGTTTTTGCAGCCCATGCCCGGCGCGAGCGAAAAGAGTATCCGCTTTGTGGAGGAAAACATCGCCAAGTTCGGCGCCGTCAGCTCGATCTTGCAGGAAAAGACGGCGGAACAGCTGCTGGCAGAGTATTTCGGAGAGGTACAATTTTACACTCTTTTCCCTGAATATAAGTGTAATTGCAGCAGAAATTATATAGAGGGGGTGCTTGCCGCGCTGGGAGAAAAGGAACTGCGCGAAACGGTTGCCGAACAGGGAAAGATAGAGGTGCATTGCCATTACTGCAACACCGATTATGTCTTCACCCCGCAGGATGTGGAAGAAATCATCCGTCGCGGCAAGAGCAAATGAGAGGTCTTACATGGAACAAAAAACGATACGGTTCGATCTGAGCGCGGACAGACTGCTCGATCTTGCGGACGCAAAGCTGGACGAAGGGGATCCTTTGGGGGCTCTGCGGCTCATCCATAAATCGCTGGATCTGTACGGCCCTGCGGCGGACGAATACGCCGCTCTTGCCGACACGTACGAGGAGATGGAGCTGTTTGAACTTTCCGCTGCCGCATGGTTCCAGTATCTGGACGTGTGCGCGGAAGAAGAAGTTGTGGACGGGTACGAGGGGCTTTCCGCCTGCTTTTACAATCTGGGCAACGAGGGGCTCGCCTCTTACTATTATAAAAAGATGCTGGCGGACAAGTACGTCACGCCGGAAAACAATACGGAAATGGGCGAGCTGTTCGAGCACGCCGCCGCCGCGCAGGCTGCGCCGCGGGTGCGCATCACCTGGCCGCCCGAACACGCCGACTATTCGCAGGAACTGGACGCGGGCCTGCGCCTGCTCCGCAAGGGAGATCACGAGGGTGCGGAAAGAGAATTTTTAAAGATCCATCCGGGATCTTCCTATTATGCGGAGGCGTGCAACTATCTTGCCGTCAGCTACCTGCTTTCGGGAAAGACGGACAAGGCGGAAGAGTGCTGCCTTGCCGCGCTCAAAGAGAAGCCGGACAGCGTGCAGACGCTCGCCACCTATGCGGCGGTGCTTTCCGAGATGGACAGAAAGGAAGAGAGCGCGCGCATTGCGCACAAACTTTCCCTTCTCCCCGCGGAGGAGCCGGACGAGCTGTATAAAATTGCCACCGTCTGCTGTGAAAACGGACTCTACGAGGCGGCGTACGAAAAATTCTGCAAGCTGGAAAAAATTGTCGGGTACGACAGGACGATGCTGTATTTCAAGGGAGTGGCGGCGTTCCGCTGCGGCAAGGTGAAGGAATGCCTCGCTTCGTTCGGGAAGATCCTGGACATCCGTCCCAATGCGGCGGTGGTGCGCTATTATTTCCGTCAGGTGCGCCGCTGGTCGGAAGAGGGGGGCGCAAAGCCGGAAACGAGTTTCTTCTGCCATATCCCCGATGCCGAACGCGAAAAGCGCGTCACGTTGTTGAAAGAATTGGACAAAATGCGCCCCGCAGATGCGCGCGCCTATTTTCAGGAAGACGACAGCTGCGAGCTGCTCGAATGGTGCTTTGACGAATCGGACGGGCGGGAATTTGAATTGCAGATGCTGGCGGTCAGCGTAGCTCTGCGCGCGGGGCAGGAATGGTTTGTCAGCGGGATCCTGCTGGATCCTGAGGTCAACGACCTGCTCAAAGTGGAAACGGTGCGCCGTATCTGCCGCAGAAACAAAGGGGTAGAGTTCGGCGCGGTCATCGCCAATATTTACAGAAAGTGCGCTTTCGACAGGCTGGAAGTGGGCAGGGAAAAGCACGCAAAATTTTTGGATGCGTACGCGCTCTGCTTTGCGCGGTTTACCTTGCTCGGCGACGCCGACGCGGAGCGTTTCCGCCTTGCGGCGCAGGCCGTGTACGGCGCGCTGGAAGAATCGGAAAAGCTCGATCTGGTCAAGGATACGGAAAGCCTTGCCTGCGTCATTTTCTTCACCGCCGTGGGCGGCGGGGACGGAAAGGACACGAAACGCGTCCTGCAATCCATGAATGCCGATCCCCAGGCAGTGGCGGAGATCCTCGGCACGGTGCGCAGCGTGTTTGCCCTGCAGGCGGAAGCCGCCGCGGCGGACGCGCGGGAACAGAAAGAGGAGGCGCAGGAGGCAAAGCCCGAGGACGGCGGAGAGCCGGAAGGAGAGGACGGAAATGAAACTCATTGATTTTGACGAAAAATTCAATAAAAAAGTGGCGGAAATGCTGGAAAAGCACGCGGGCGAACATACCGAAGAGGAATGGGAGGACGCCATTGCCAAGGCGTACGAAAAATTCGGGGATACCTACATGGGCGCCATCGGCATGACTCCCCGCCAATATTTTGAAAAGATGACGGACAGCGGACTTGTCGAAACGCTGAAAGAGTATATCTTGCAGGACGTTCCCGTCCCCGACATTCTCTGCGGCGAACTGGAAAAGCGCGGCGCCTCCGAGCCCTTGCTCGCCCTGTTGCACGAGACGGACGAAGAGCTCGTTCACTATGCGCTCAACCTCATCGGGAGCGATCCCCGCGCCCTGCCCAGGTATGCCGAAATGCTCTCGGAAGAGGAGTACGACGAGCACATCAAGGACGCGCTTGCCGATCTGCTCAAAGAGAGTGCGGACGAGGCAAAGGAGCGCATCCTGCCCCTTGTCAAAACGGAAAGCAAGCCGTACGCGCTGGAAATTCTTTCCCGCTGCAAGCAGAAAGACGACCGCGTGTTTGAGGCGCTTCTCTCGGCATTCCGCACGGGGGAAGAGGAGGAAGTGCCGCTGTATGCGGGGTATCTCGCGGCATACGGGGACGAACGCGCCCTGCCCGCTCTGCAAGAGCACATCGCGCGCGAGGACATCGACTTTGTCACTTTCCAGGAGCTCAAATTTGCCATCGAGGCATTGGGCGGCGAATATACTGCTCAGCGCGACTTTTCCGAGGACGAATCTTACAAAAAGATCATGGCGGCGGGCGCGGGAACGGATATTTTCGGTTCCAAAAAGAACGGCTGACGTAAATTCGCGCGTTTTGTCATATATTTAATAGATTAAGCAAAAACCTTGTTCAAACGGTTGACAAAAAATAGTTAAAATGCTAAAATAACACTTGCGACTGTGGGCGTATTTCTTTTTTCGCGCCCTTTTGCCGCAAGTGTTTTTGTTTTTTTCTTGAAAAAGGACGCCATCGAAAGCCTTATGGCGAACCCGTGGGGTTGTCCTCAAATCACGGAAATTTCTTTCGTCAGCTCGAAAGAAATTTCGTGAGACAAAATTTTTGCTTTCTTAAATTGCGTAAGGGCAATTTTAAGATAAATTTCCATTCTTACAAGGAGGTAAAAAATGCCTACAATCAACCAGCTCATCAAGCACGGCAGGGAACAGCGTGCGGAAAAGAGCAAAACTCCTATCATGAGTGCTTGCCCGCAGAAGAGAGGCGTCTGCCTTTCCGTTTCCACCACGTCCCCCAAAAAGCCTAACTCGGCTCTGCGTAAAATCGCAAGGGTGCGCTTGACGAACAAACAGGAAGGTACCGTTTACATTCCCGGCGAAGGTCACAACCTCAACGAGCACAGCTCCGTCCTCATTCGCGGCGGCCGTGTGCGCGATCTCCCCGGTGTGCGTTACCATGTCATCCGCGGTGCTCTGGATACCGCAGGCGTTGCCAAGAGAAGGCAGGCCCGTTCCAAGTACGGCGCAAAGCGTCCTAAGTAATTTTTAGCACAAACTTCGGCGGCAGCGGCCGCAAACATCCTACTTGTCGGTCATTTATCTTAAAAGATACCCCGATCAAAAGTAGGCAGTATGCCGCAAGGCAGAAGGTTCGCTACTCCTTTTAATAATAGGGGAGCAAGCGATAGCTGTACTGAAGGGTATTCACCCTTACACAACCTCAGCGGGCGTTCCCAAGCGGGGAACGTCTGCGGGACAATCAATTTAAGGAGGACAACATCATGCCCAGAAGAGGCAATGTACCTAAGAGAGACGTACTGCCCGATCCCGTATACGGCAGCAAGGTTGTTGCAAAGCTCATCAACCAGATCATGCTGGACGGCAACAAGGCTACGGCACAAAAAATCGTTTACGACGCATTCGACATGATGCGTGAAAAACTCGGCAAAGAGCCGCTGGAGATCTTCAACCAGGCGATGGCAAACGTCATGCCTGTGCTCGAAGTCAAGGCGCGCCGCGTCGGCGGTGCAAACTACCAGGTTCCTATCGAGATCCGTCCCGAAAGGCGCCAGACCCTCGCCATCCGCTGGATCGTCATCAACACGAGAAAGCGCAGCGAGCGCGAAATGTCCAAAAAACTTGCAGCGGAGCTGATGGACGCGTACAACAACGCGGGCGGTTCCGTCAAGAAAAAGGAAGATACGCACCGCATGGCGGAAGCGAACAAAGCGTTCGCGCATTTCAGATTTTAACGGAAGGAGTGGAATATGCCCAGACAATACGGTCTTGACGTTACAAGAAACATCGGTATCATGGCGCACATCGACGCCGGTAAAACCACTACGACCGAGCGTATCCTGTTCTATACGGGCAAGACGCACAAACTCGGCGAAGTGCACGAAGGCGCTGCTACCATGGACTGGATGGTTCAGGAACAGGAGCGCGGGATCACGATTACTTCCGCCGCTACCACCTGCACCTGGAAAGGTCACAGGATCAACATTATCGACACGCCGGGCCACGTCGACTTCACGGTCGAGGTGGAGCGCTCTCTGCGCGTTCTCGACGGCGCTGTCGCAACTTTCTGCGCAAAGGGCGGTGTGGAACCGCAGTCTGAAACCGTCTGGCGTCAGGCGGACAAGTACAAAGTTCCCCGCATTGCGTATGTCAACAAAATGGACATCAACGGCGCCAACTTCGACAACGCCGTCAAGATGATGCGCGAACGCCTCGGCACGCGCGCCATCCGCATTCAGCTTCCTATCGGTAAGGAAGACACCTTCAAGGGTATTATCGACCTGGTCAATATGAACGCGGAGATCTACAAGGACGATCTCGGAAAAGACTTTGAAAAGACGGATATCCATGCGGATATGATGGACGAAGCAAAGAAATACCGTGCCGAACTTGTGGAAGCAGTCGCCGAGCAGGACGACGAGCTGATGGAAAAATACTTTGAGGACGGCGACCTGTCCGTGGAAGATCTGAAAAAAGGTCTCCGCAAAGCGACCATCGCCATGGCCATCACGCCCGTTCTGTGCGGATCTTCTTATCGTAACAAGGGCGTTCAGTTCCTGCTGGATGCCATCATCGACTATCTGCCTTCTCCTTTGGACGTCGACCACGTCAAGGGCATCAACCCCAACACGGGCGAAGAAGAGGAGAGGAAAACTTCGGACGAAGAGCCTTTTGCAGGTCTTGCATTCAAGATCGCGGCAGACCCGTTTGTCGGAAAACTCGCTTTCTTCCGCGCTTATTCGGGCGTTCTGGAAGCGGGCTCTTATGTCTACAACAGCACCAAGCAGAAGAAAGAACGTATCGGACGTCTGCTGCAGATGCACGCAAATCACCGCGAAGAGATCCCGATAATCTATTCGGGCGATATCTGCGCCATCGTCGGCCTGAAAGAGACCACCACGGGCGACACGCTCTGCGACGAAAAATATCCTATCGTTCTCGAACAGATGGAATTCCCCGAACCCGTTATCAAGGTCGCCATCGAACCCAAGACCAAAGCAGGTCAGGAAAAGATGACGATGGCTCTCATCAAGCTGGCGGAAGAGGATCCTACGTTCAAGACGTACACGGATACCGAAACGGGCCAGACCATCATCGCCGGCATGGGCGAGTTGCACCTGGAGATCATCGTCGACCGTCTGCTCCGCGAATTCAAAGTGGAAGCCAACGTCGGTAAGCCGCAGGTCGCATATCGCGAGACCATCCGCAAGGCTGTGGACGCGGAAGGAAAATATGTCCGCCAGTCCGGTGGTAAAGGTCAGTACGGTCACTGCAAACTGCGTCTCGAACCTCTGGAACCGGGTACGGGTTACGAATTTGTCGACGAAACGGTCGGCGGATCCATCCCGAAGGAATATATCCCCGCAATCGACAAAGGTATCCAGGAAGCGGCCAAGAACGGCTTCCTCGCAGGTTACGAAGTGGTTGACTTCCGCGCCGTCGTTTACGATGGTAGCTACCATGAAGTCGACTCCTCCGAAATGGCGTTCAAGATCGCAGGCTCCATGGGCTTCAAGGAAGGCATGAAGAAGGCGAACCCCGTCCTGCTCGAACCGATGATGAAAGTGGAGATCGTCACCCCCGAAGATTACTTCGGCGATCTGATGGGCAACGTTTCTTCCCGACGCGGCACGATCACGGGTACGGAAGACCGCAACGGCGTCAAGGTCATCGACGCAACCATCCCTCTGTCCGAAATGTTCGGTTATGCAACAGACCTCCGTTCGCGCACGCAGGGCCGCGGTCAGTTCACCATGCAGTTCTCGCATTATGCGGAAGTGCCTCGCTCCATCTCCGAGAAAATTATCGGCGAGCGCGGCAAAAAAGCTGAATAATCATATCCCATGCGCAGGTTTTTGAAAATTTTTTTGAAAATTTGCGCAAAAAGATTGATTATCTTTGTAATTTACGATATAATTATACTTGCTTGTAAAGCACGTTATCTTAAGTAAAATGATAGATAGCTGCGAGAGCCGGGATTCCTCGGTGCACAAGTTATCATTTTAAAAATAAAAATTTTTTGGAGGAACGAAAATGGCTAAGGCTAAATTCGACAGAAGCAAACCCCACGTTAACGTTGGCACGATCGGCCACGTTGACCACGGCAAAACGACTCTGACCGCAGCTATCACGATGGTTATGGCTGCGAAGGGCCAGGCTGCCAAGATGA
>DXFX01000077.1 GCA_019114245.1 Candidatus Borkfalkia faecipullorum
GCCCCCGATTCGCGCAAATCGGACAACTGGGGCTCTTCTTTGGAAGAAATTCTTCGCAACTGTGAAAGCGCAAGCACGGGAACGTCCAGTTCCTTTGCCATGATCTTTAAGTTTCGGGTAATGTTTGCAATTTCCTGCTGACGGTTCTCTTCCGAACGCTTTTCGCCGCTGCCCATCAGCTGGATATAGTCGATCATGACGATGTCCAACCCCTCCTTGCGCGCCTTTAAACGGCGGCATTTGGAAAGAATTTCGGCAGGAGTGATCTTGGAAGAATCGTCGATATAAATTTTTGCTTTTTTGAGGTCCGCACTCGCTTTCCAAAGTTTTTTCCAGTCCTGCTGGGTGAGTTCGCCCGCAAGCGCTTTGGACATACTCACGCGGGCATAGGAACAGAGCAGCCTTTGCGCAAGCTGAATGCGCGGCATTTCCAGCGAGAACACGGCGCAGACGCGGTTATCGCAGAGCGCGGCGTGTTCGATGATGTTCATACCGATGGTCGTTTTACCGACGCCAGGGCGCGCGGCAAGGACGATAAAGTCGGATTTCTGCAATCCGTTTGTCATCTTGTCCAGCTTGGTAAAGCCCGTCAAAACGCCGCGCAGCGCGTTTTTATCTGTGGAAATGACTTCAAATTTGTTGAGGACCTGATCGTAGCTGTCGTCCTCGCGCATATCCACGAGCGTGGACGTATCCATCGTGCGGGAAATGTCAAAGACCTGTTTTTCCGCAAAGGCGATGCTGTCCGCCGCTTCCGTACCGCTCATCGATTCGTCGATGATCTTCTGCGAGGCGCGGATCAGCCGCCTGTGGATACTGTCCCGCTTGACGATGTCCAGATAGTATTTAAAATTTGCCGCCGACGGCGTGATCTTTGCAAGATCGGTGATGTAACTGATCCCGCCCGCCTTTTCCAGTTCCTTGTCCGCTTCCAGCTGGTCGGCAAGAGTGACGAGGTCGACAGGTTTGCGCGCATTGAAAACTTTTTTCATCGCGCCGATGATCAGCTTGTGCGACTCCTGGTAAAAATCGTCCTGAGAGAGTTTGTCCAGAACATCTGTCTGCGTGTCGTTGTCGATGAGGAGACAACCGAGCAAAGCCTGCTCCGCTTCCAGATTGTTGGGCAGAACGCCCGTGGCAGTTTTTGCTTTTGCCATATCTTACTCCTGCGGCAGAGTTCTGCCGCGCAAGTTCTTCTTTTCCCTGAAACGCTTTTTGAGTACGCGGAACAGCGCCGCGAGATCGTCCGCCGTTCCCCCTTCCAGGGAAGATTTGGGAACGATGAGTGCCTGCGTGCCGCTTATGTAAATGTAGAACACGTCTGGCCGCTCAAAAATGCGCACGATATTTGCGTAGGGAATGTTGTACTCCTCCTGCTTTTCCTGCACCTTGACCGTGAGCCCGACCCCCTCTTCCGTGAAAGTGAACGAGTGCGTCGTGCGCAGAAAATTGCGGTTTGCACGCACGCTCTTTTCGATCTTGGCGTTTTGCAGGGCGAGCATGATCGCGGGCAGAGCCAGCGCAACGGCAAAGAGCACCGCCGCGCCGAAATACAAGACCCCGTTTGCGCTCAAAATCCCCGCCGCGAGCAATGCCGCGGCAAAGATGAGAAAGACGATCGGGTAAAGATAGGCGCGGATCCCCCTGGCAACAAAGAGGTGATAGGCAGAAAAGCGCTTGTATTCCCCGAGATCGTTTTTGTACTGCCCCGTGATCATTTCGTGAGCGTTTCCAGTTCGTCCAGCGTGGTGCGGAACGCCTGCATCGCCGTGCGGAAGGCGTCGCGCTTTGTCAGGTCGACGCCTGCAAGCTTCAACAGCTCGACAGGGCTGTCACTGCCGCCCGAGGAAAGGAATTTCTTATAGTCGCGCACGGCCGCCTCCCCTTCCGTGAGAATGCGGTTGACAATGGAAATGGCGCTGATGATACCCGTCGCATACTTATACACATAGAAAGAGTTGTAGAAGTGCGGGATCCTCGACCATTCGTAAGCGATCTCCTCGTCGTGCACGATGGAATCGCCGTAGTATTTTTTGTTGAGTCCGAGATACATCTCGTTGCAGTAATCCGTGGTGAGCGGAGTCCCCTTTTCCACCGCTGTGTGCGCGAGGTATTCAAATTCTGCGAACATGGTCTGGCGGTGCAGCGTGGTGCGCACGGTATCCAGGAAATAGTTGAGCAGATATTTTTTCATGTTGACGTCTTTTGTCTGGGAAAGGATATATTTCTGCAGCAAGACCTCGTTGACCGTGCTGGCGACTTCCGCGACGAAAATGCGGTAATCCGCCTTTGCATACGGCTGGTTGGCGTTGGAATAATAGGTATGCAGGGAATGTCCCATCTCGTGCGCGATGGTGAAAATGTCGTGCGTGCTCTGCTGGTAGTTGAGCAGGACGTACGGATGCAGCCCGTACGTTCCCGTGCTGTAAGCGCCGCTGCGCTTGCCCGTCGTTTCGCAGACGTCCACCCAGCCTTCCGCAAATCCCTTTTTCAGAAGGGAGCAATACTCTTCCCCGAGCGGAGAAAGCCCCTTTACGACCATGTCGCAGGCTTCCTCGTAGCTGAGTTTGAGCTCCGCGTCCTCCACGAGCGGCACGTAGATGTCGTACATATGCTGTTCGTCCAGTCCCAGCAGCTTTTTGCGCAGGGCAATATAACGGTGCATATCGGGAAGATTTTCGTTGACGGAAGAGATCAGGTTTTCATAGACGCAGGTCTGCACGTCCTCGCCGTCCAGCGCGCGCTGCAGGCAGGAATCGTATCCGCGCACGCGGCTCAGATACACGTCCTTCTTGACGTTTCCGTAATAGGTGGCCGCAATGGTGTTTGTGAGCGCAATGTATGATTTATAGAATTCATGGAAGGCGTTCTTGCGCAGCTCTCTGTCGGAGCCGTGCAGGATAACGCCGTACATTCCCTGCGTCAGCTGAATTTCTTTGCCGTCTTTGTCCGTGACCGTACCGAACTTCATGTCCGCGTTGTCGATCATGCTGAAAATATCGCGGAACTGGGAAAACACTTCGCCGCCCGCCGCAAGAAGCCTCTCTTCGGGAGCGGAGAGAACGTGCTTTTTGCTCTTCATCAGCTGGCGGAGGAAATAATCGTAATCTTTCAGGCGCTCGTCCGACGCATAGCTTTGCAGAGTCTTTTCGTCCAGCGCGGACAGCTCAGGCTCGACAAATGCCGTGGCCGAAGACAGGCGCACGTACAGCGACATGGCGCGCGACTGCATCGCCGTGTATTTGGAGATGCGGGAATCCTCGTCGTGGCGCATATGCGCGTACAGATACAGGCGCTCCACTTTGGCGGCGGCCTGCTCCAGACGCTGATTGTAGGCGACATAATTTTCTATTTTGCCGAGTTTTCCTTCAAATTCGCTGAAATCGAGTATCTGCTCTGCCTCGGCATAGGATTTTTCCCAGGCCTCGTCCGAGGGGAAAATGTCCTCTGTTTTCCAAAGATATTTACGATCTACTTCGCTTCTTTCCATATTGTCCTCCCTGATGACCGATCAATTTTTGTTGCTGTGAATGGGCGCGGGGATCCTGCCGCCGCGCAGAATAAAGCGGGAACTGTCCGTTTCGTTGACGGGCATGATGGGCGCCCTGCCGAGCAGTCCGCCGAACTCGACACAATCGCCGACGTCTTTTCCCGGAACGGGAATGACGCGCACCGCGGTGGTCTTGTTGTTGATCATGCCGATCGCCGCCTCGTCCGCGATGATGGCGCTGATGGTGGTGGCGGGCGTCTTGCCGGGAATGGCGATCATGTCCAGTCCCACCGAGCAGACGGCAGTCATCGCTTCCAGCTTGTCTATGTGGAGCAGGCCCTTTTCCGCGGCCTGGATCATGCCGATGTCCTCGCTGACAGGGATAAACGCGCCCGAAAGTCCGCCCACGTGCGAACTTGCCATCACGCCGCCCTTTTTGACGGCGTCGTTGAGCATGGCGAGCGCCGCCGTGGTGCCGTGGCCGCCCACGCATTCGAGTCCCAGCTCTTCGAGGATATGCGCGACGGAATCGCCCATTACGGGCGTAGGCGCCAGCGAGAGATCGACGATGCCGAACTCCGCATCCAGGCGCTTTGCCGCCTCTTTTGCGATCAGCTGTCCCGCGCGGGTGATCTTGAACGCCGTGCGTTTGATCATCTCCGCCGCGTCGTTCAGATTTGCGTCGGGAATGTTTTCCAGCGCGTGCTTGACGACGCCGGGGCCGGAAACGCCGACGTTGATGACGGTGCCGCTCTCTCCCACGCCGTGGAAGGCGCCCGCCATAAACGGGTTGTCCTCTACCGCGTTGGCAAACACGACGAGTTTAGCACACCCCAGCCCGTCCTTGTCCTTCGTGAGCTCCGCCGTGCGCTTGACGACTTCGCCCATGAGTTTGACGGCATCCATGTTGATGCCAGACTTGCTCGAACCGATGTTGACGGAAGAGCAGATGCGCTCTGTGGAAGCGAGAAGATCGGGAATGCCTTCCAGGAAAGTCTTTTCGTAATCCGCCGTTCCCTTATGAACGAGCGCGGAATATCCGCCCAGAAAATCGATGCCCAATTCCTTGGCCGCTTTGTCGAGCGCCTTGCCGATCTTGCCCGCCTGCTCGGGGAACGCCGCCGAGATCAGGCTGACGGGCGTGACGGAAACGCGCTTGTTGACGATGGGAATGCCGTATTCCCCGGAAAGCTGTTCCGCAACGCGGACGATATTTTTTGCCTTTTTGCAGACGGTTTCATACACCTGTTTTGCCGTCTCTTCCGCCGTGGAGCGGACGCAGGGCAAAAGCGAAATGCCCATCGTGATCGTGCGGATATCGAGATGCTCCCTCTCGATCATGTCGATGGTTTCCAATACATCAAACTGATTGAACATATTCCGCCCCGCCTCAGATGTTGTGCATGGCGTTGAAGATCGCCTCGTGCTGGATACGGATGGACATACCGATCTCGTTTCCAAGTTTTTCGCATTCCTTCGCAAGTTCGGAAAGCTCCGTTTTCAGGTCGCTGATGTCCACCAGCATGATCATTGCAAAGTAATCCTGCAAGAGGGTCTGGCTGATGTCCTCCACATTGATGCCCTTGTCCGCAAGGAATCCGCTCACTTTTGCGATGATCCCTTTCTTGTCCTTTCCTGTTACCGTAACAACTGCACGCATTTGTTTATTCTCCTGTTTTCAGGCTCTTTTCTCGTCGCTTTCCGTTTGGGAAAACTCCTCGTTGTGCCCGATGATTTCATATTCCAAGATCACATTCCCCTGCGTCAGATAACGCACCTCGTCCCCTTTTGTAAACTCGGGAAGAGGTTTTTCCTTATCACAATAAATTTTTCTGTCCATGTATTCGGATTTTTTCTTGTTCCATTCGGAAAAAATGAGAACGTAAAAATCCACCCCGTCGCGAAGTTCCGGCTGAGCGTATCTGAGAAAGATACTGTTGTTGACCTGCTTCATGCCGACGGAAAAATAAGAGATGAGTTTGTAATACCTGCGTGCCCTGTGAAATTTGATGCCCATAAACACGTACGCGAAAATCACGTAAATGCAGGAGAGCGTACAGACGATCACTTTGGGCCAGATCTGTGCGGGGTCCTTGTAAGGCAAAGACATATAAAAAAGAAGAAGCGCGACGCAGATGACGGCATACAGCACCGTAACCGCGAGAAAAACGCGCAAAATGGTGCGCTGCTGCCTGTACGATGCCAGCAGGTCGTCATCGTTGAATACGATGGTCATAAAAAAACTCCGTAAAAAATTATTTGCTGATAAAGAGCACGCCGAGCGTATTCCTTCCGCAATGGCTGGTGACGATGCTCCCCGCAACCGTTTCCAGCATCTCTTCAAAATGGAAGCGCTCTTTCACCATGGATTTTGCAAGCTCTACAAGCTCGGGATCCGCATGGCTGTGTGTGACAAAACAGCGGCGGGTATCGTAAGCGGGATAATCCGCAACGAGATCGTTGATATAATTTTTGATGCAGCGGCTCATTTTGCCGATGTACTTTCTCTTGGGATACAGCTGCCCGTCTTTCATGTCGATCATGGGATGAATGGAAAGCACTTTGGAGCCGTAATACGAGAGCGTGGAACAGCGCCCGCCCTTGTAAAGATACAGGAGCGTATCGGGGATAAAGGAAGTGTTCACCTTATCGCGCAGGGAAAGGACGGTATCGTAAATTTCCTGTGCGCTCTTGCCCTCGTCGCGCAGATCGCAGGCTTTGAGGACGAGAAGCCCCTGCCCCGTGGAGAGCGCGTACGAATCCACCGCAAACACCTTTCCGCCGAACTGTTCCGACGCCGTTTTCGCAAAGCCGTAGGAGCCGCTCGCCTTGGACGAGATGTTGAAATGGATGACTGTCTTTCCTGCGTCCGTAAACTGTCTGAAAAACTCCGTATAGTCCTCCACGCTGGGCGCCGCCGTCTTGGGCAGCTGCTGCGTTTCGTCGAAATAACGGAAAATATCCTGCGGAACAATGTCTATTCCGTCGCGGAAGGTCTGTGAACCGAGTATCACACTCAGCGGCATGATTCGGATGCCCCTCGACTCGATCAGTTCGGGGCTGAGGTCACAAGTGCTGTCCGATGTGACAATGATATCGCTCATACAATTTTCCTCCGGATCTCAGGTCATCGGCCGAAAAAGCCGAAAACCGTGCTGATTATATCTTTCCACCGCAGGGACCAGCCCGTGACCACGCCGATCACGTTTCCCCGCGGAACAAAACCGAATTTGCGGCTGTCCTCACTATTGTTCCTGTTGTCGCCCATCACGTAGAGCATTCCGTCAGGAACGGTGACCTCCGCTATGCTCGAATCGCGTACCCAGATCTCGCCGAGATAGGGTTCGGAAACAACGGAAAATTCCGTCTCTCCCGCTTTCTTTCTGTACAGAACGCCGTTTTCGGCGTAAATGGTGTCGCCGGGCACAGCAATGACCCGCTTGATCAGCTCCGTCTGCTTGCCCGAGGGGTGATGAAATACGACGATGTCGCCCCTCTGCGGCGTGTCCCATGCGAACACAAACAGGCGGTCGCCGCCCTCATAGGTGCCGTCAGCGGTCAGCTCCCCGCCGTACAGCGTGGGATACATGGACGCACCGTTGACCTGCACCCCGATGATCACGTTCGTAAAAACAAAGACAAAGATCGCAAACACGCCGACAAGTACGGCAAAAAAACGAAGCATGGAATGAAATTCCAGATCGGGAAACCGTCTGCCGATCAATGTATCCTTGCCGATCTCTTCTTCAACCATCCTGCTCGACCTTCTGTCTGACTGATTTCAAAAATTCCGACGACGAAAGCATCACCACTCTGCCGCACTTGTCGCAGCGGATCTTATAATCCGCGCCCACGCGCACGATCGTCCAGACGTCGTTCCCGCACGGGTGCTTTTTTTTGGTAATGACTTTGTCTCCTATTGAGTATACCATATTTTTCGCCCGATAAAAAGTAAATTTTGTGAAATTTTTACAGCCAGAGCAAATTATTTATGCAAAACTCTCCTTCCGAAGAAAATGTGATATAATTTGCGTCCGAAAACTGCGAAAGAGGCCTGTTTTCCTCTGTCTTGAAATCCTTGGCATACAGAACTCTGTCCGCCCAGCATTCCCCTCCGGAAAGCCTCAGATAGCAGAAATACTTTTCAAGCACTCCGTTCTTGCTGGCCCCCACGCAGATGCGCAAAATCCCCGGCGCGGCGCTGTAAACGTCCAGTTTCAGGAGGGCGTTGGGAGTCGGACGGAAACGCTCTTCCCCGATGCGGAACAGCTTCAGGCCGAACGGAGAATAGATCCCGTTGATCCCGTGCGGGCCCTTGATCATGCGGATGGGCGCATCCCCTGCATCCAGGAAGCAATCCGCCATCACCTTTTGGGAGGGATCGTCCAGCACAAAGCTGTCAAACTTGTTTTCGCTGCTGTACAGAATGCGGCATTTGTCCGTCATGTTTGTGTAGACCTTGTCCGGTTTTTTGACGGCGATCTTGGAGGAAACGGCAAACCCGCAGCTGTATTTTGCCTTGGCAAAGGCGAACACGCGCGTACTCTTTTTATAGGCGTTCAGGCGGAAGATCTGTTCGTCCTCCCCCTCTTCCCTCTTCAATTCGCAGCGCGTCCAGTTGCGGAGCGCCGAGTTTTCCGTGTCTTCCGAAAGATACACTTCGCAATAGGTCACTTCTCCGTTGGGATCGAAGCGGATGCGCGCCACAAGTTCCCCTTCGTCCTCCTCTATGCTGATCTCCACGGGCGCGGGAATAAAGACTTCCCTGTCCTTTAAATATTTATCGACAAACAGGTCGAGATCCTTCATGCCCGTGTTTCCGATACAGTCGCAATACCTTGCGGAAAAGAAAAACGTCTTGTCCATGGCGGGATTGATGCGCGCAAAGGTATCGAACGCCCTGTCCGCGTCAAACCTCGTATCGTTGGAGGCGCACAGCATGAGCACGGGGCACTTGACGTACTGCGCGTATGCCTGCGCGTCCACGCCCGCGAGGAAACGATAGCGCTCGTCGTTCATGGCAAGCTCTGTGTTCTCGCCAAATTTATGCACGCCGCGGTATGCCCGCCAGCCGCCCGCGCATACGGGAATGGCGCAGGAAAGCCCTTCCGCCGTAGCCGCAAGCTGAAAGGCAATGTCGCCGCCCGCCTTTGTCCCGATCACGCCGATCTTTCCCACATACGGCAGGCTCTGCAGGTATTTCACGCAATACCTCGCAACGGCAGTCCACTCGTACCAGCAGGTCTCCTTGGCGGAAGGTTCCGCAAAGTCGAGATGTTCCCCCGCCTCCTTATAATTGGCATAGGAAATGCTCTGCGGGTAGGCCGTATAATTGAAATCGCCGTCTGTGTACTTGCCGCGGTAATCGGGCATGAGCACCACGTATCCCTTGCGCACAAACCTGCGGATGAGCGTTTCATCCGCCGTACTTTCGTAATCGGGCAGCACGAGAAGCGCAGGGAAAGAATTTCCCTCCGCAGGCATACCAGATCTTGCAAAGATATTTACGCGCTCGCCTCCCACAGCCCTGCCGGGGAAACGCACGGCGCGCAAAAGCATCTTTTCTTCCGTACGTTCTTCCAGGACGGTCGCTTCCACGGGAAGCGTATCGTCAAAGCCGCTCCAGAGTGTGATGGGTGTCAGGATCTTATTTGCCAAAACTTGCACCTCGCTGTTTCAATAACTTATCTGTATATCCGAACTGCCGCCCTCTGCGGCACCGGTCACCATGATCTTGTTGCCGATACGGTGTTTCAGCTCCTCCACGTGGGAGATCAGGCCGATGGAGAAATGGCTGTTGCGCAGTTTTTCCAGACTGTCCATGACCGTATCGATGAGCTTTTCGTCCAACGTCCCGAACCCCTCGTCCAGAAAGAAAAATTCGATGGGACGAAGAGATTTTGCATAGATCGCGGAGCTGAGCGACAGCGCCAGCGAAAGGGAAACGAGGAAGGTTTCCCCGCCCGACAAGGTATTGACGCTGCGCAGCTCGCCGCCGCAGAGATTGTCGCCCACAAAAAAACCAGATTCGTAGCGGATAAAATACCTGCCGCCCGTCAGCTGCAACAGCGTTCCCGTCGCCGCGACCGCAATATCGGACAAGTACTCGTTTGCCACAAACTCCATAAACGCGTTGTTTTTGACAAGCTCCTTCAGCTTGGAGATCAGATCCAGCCGCGCTTTGTAAGAAGAGAGCTCCTTTTCCAGTTTCTTCTTTTCAACCAGTTTCGCGCGCGCATTTTCCAGGTTCTGCTCGTAAACGGTACAGGCCTTGGAGACATCCTCTTTTTTCTTTTTCAGCTCTTCCAGTTTGGCCGCGCTCACGGAATATTCTTCTTCCGAAATGTCCCGCTCTCCCTCTGCGGAAAACGCCTTTTTCTGCGATTCGACGGAGATACACTCGTTCTTGTACTCTTCGAGCTCACGCGCCGCCTTCTTTTCGTCCGGGATAAACGCGAGCAGGGCGCGCGCTTCCTCCGTATTTGCAAACGAATTTTTTTGCAGGAGCTCCTCCGTTTTGGCCTGCGCGGCTTTGTATTCCTCCCGCAATTTTTCCAGAGACGTCTGACTGCGCGCCTGGGACAGCGCGATCTCGTTTCTGCGCTTTTCCAGATCCTTGCTCTTTTGTTCAAACGCCCTCTTTTCTTCCTGCAGAGTCTTTCTCTTCTGCAAAAGAGTTTTTTCGGATTGCTCCAGAGACTGCGCGTCCGCCCCCGTTGCGGTGCGGATCTTTTCCTCCAGCCTGCGCACTTCTTCTTTGAGGGCGCTCCCCTCTTCGGTGAGCCTTGCAAGTTCCTTTTTCAAGGCTTCCAGTTCGCCCGCCGCGCGCACTCTTTCCAGGTGCAGTTTGTTCTGTTTCGTCTGCAGATCCTGCCGCACTTTCTGCAGGCGCTTGTATTCTTCCAGCAGCGCGGAAACGTCCTGTTTTTTCTCTCCGCTGAGCCGCTGTCCGTAAAATTCTGTCTGTCTGGAAAGTTCCGCATCGACGGCGCGGAACAGTTCCCCGTCCTCGTATTTTTCGTGCAATTCCTTTTGCTTTTCGGAAAAATACGTCACCAGACGGCGGAATTCCGCCGTCAGCAGGGCGCTGTCCAGATTGTCCGCAAGAAACAAATCCAGCGATCCCTCGCCCGTTTCCAGCAAAGATCTTGCAAGTTCCGACTCCTGCAACGCAAGGTCGGCATCTTTTTCCTGCAGCTTGCTCTGTTTTGCCGCAGCTTCCTGGTATTGTCCGCGCAGAGAATTGTGCTTTTTACTTTTTTCGCGCAGGTCGTCCGCGTCCAGCTTTGCCGTTTCCAGTTTCGCGAGCCGTGCGGTGACATCTTCCGTCTCCGCGGCGTTTTTCTCTGCGTCAAAACTTTCCGCAAGCGATTTTTGCTCTGTTTCCGTTTTTTTCAGCTGTTCTTCCGCATTGCGGCAGTCGCGTTCCGTTACGGAAATATTTTCGCGCAGAGCCTTGCACTGATCGTCCAGCCCCGCGATCTCCTTTGCCGCGGGAAAGCGCGAAAGCCTTTCCCCGAGCAGGCGGAACGTTTCTTCCTGCGCGCGCAACGTTTCCTGCTTTTTTGCAAGTTCTTTGCGCTTTTTTGTGCGATCGTACGCCGCCTGCAGGTCAAGGTGCTCCTTTTCAAATCCCGCAAAAGATTTGTCCAGTTCCTTTTTCTGTTCGGCAAGGCGGACAAATTCTTTTTGCTGCTCTGCTACCGTCTGCTCATCCAACGTCCCGTAATAGAGAAGGGCGCCCGAAGTTCTGTCGAAATCCGACTTCACCGCGTCCATCCGCTTTTTGATGCGCGCGTTGAGCAGTTCACCGTATTTGTCCAGCCCGAACAGGCGGGAGATGAGTTTGAGCCGTTCCCCCCGTTCCGCCTTGACAAATTGCGCAAACTCGCCCTGCGGCAGGGCGATGCACTTTTTAAAATCCTCAAAGGATAATCCTACGATCTCCTGGATCTTCTGATTGGTATTTTTCACGCCGTCGCTGACGGGAATGATGCGCCCGCCGTCCAGTTCGGAAAGGGTGAGCGACTGCATGGAATTTTTCTTTTTGATCTCGCGCTCGATGCGGTACAGCCTCCTCTTTCCCTCCGATTCCGTGTAAAAATCGAAGGTGACGGAAGCCTTGTCGCAATTATAATTGATGATCTCGTTTCCGTTGCCGCCGCGCGTTCTGTCTATCCTGCCGTACAAGGCAAAGATCATGGCGTCCAGAATGGTGGTCTTTCCGCTCCCCGTGTCGCCGAAAATGCCGAAAATACCGCCCGAAAGCAGTTTGTTGAAGTCGATCTCCACGCGCTTGGAAAAGCTGTTGATCCCGCAAAAACTCAGATATTCAGGCCTCATCTTCGCCCTCCGTCATGGAAAGAAAAAGCTCTGTCAGATCGTCGGAAGGTTCCTGCGCAAACTTTTTGCGGTAAAAAGTGCGGAACAGTTCGGAATCGGAAAGCTGCCGTAAAGAGACTCCCTTCATGCCTTCCCCTTCCTGCGTCACCTGCGGCAAAAACTGCACGATCCCGGGGTTTGCCTCCCGCAATTCGCGCACCTGCGAGGCGAGCAGCGGCTCCTTCAGAAAGATCGTGAGTTCAATATAGCAATCGGGATATTTTCTGACAAGGTCCGCCGCGTCCGAAACGCCGTTTGCCTGCAACCTGACCAGCTGTTTCCCTGCGTGCAGCTCCACGCGGCGCATCTCTTTTACACCCTCTTTGCCGATGTCAAAGAGAACGACGCTCTTTTTTGTTCCCGCCTCGTCGAAGGCGTATTGCAGGATCGACCCGCTGTACACGACGTTGTTTTTAAAACTCTGCCGCTTGTGAAGATGTCCCAGCGCGGTATAATCGCAGGGAGGCAGAGCGCTCAGCGGAACGGCGCGCGCGCCACCGAGATCGATCTCCCGCTCCCCTTCGCTCACCGAACCGCCCGCAATAAACAGATGCGAGAGAAAGACGGAGGGAAGATTTTTTTTGTTTTCCGCCTGCCCCGCATTCATCCAGCGAACCATCTTGTCGAGAAATTTCTCATCGGAATTTTTGTCCTCTTTCAGGCGGGTCTCGTTGGGGTATGGCAGGACGTTGAAAAACACTTCCTCCTCGCCCGTGCGGAAAACGATGTGATTTGCACCCGCTTCCACGGGATACACCCTGCGGCCCCCGCAAAGCTTGGGAATATGACCCGCATTGCCATACACGTAAATGCCGAGCTCTTCGGAAAGAGCGGTTGCGGCCGTCAGGCGGATGTTGTCGTCATGGTTTCCGCTGATGATGAGCATACAGCGGTCTGTCCCCGCAATTTTTTTGGCGGCACAGTAAAAGGCGTCCTCCGCCTCCGCTGAGGGAAGAAAGGTATCGAACACATCCCCCGCCACGAGGACGAGGTCCACCTTTTCGGCATCGCAAATGGCGGCGATCTCATCGAGAGCGGCCCTCTGTTCGTCCAGACGGTCTCTGCCCGAAAGCCGTTTCCCTATATGCCAATCGGATGTGTGCAGGATTTTCATACTTTTTCCGCCTACAAAAAATTTGAGGGATTTCGGGAAAAATATCTTGCTTTCCCGACAAATAATTTATATAATAGTATAGCGCATCTTACCAAATAAATCAAGCGTTGCGCGGAGTTTCTCATGGGATTTTGCTCTTACTCGAAAGAGTTCTCTCTCTCCTCCTATACGGGGGTCGAGAACCAGTTTATCACAAAATATATGCCGATGGCGGACGGCGACGCGGTGAAAGTCTATCTGTTCGGACTGTATCTTTGCCAGAACGTTCAGGAAGAATATACCCTGGCCGAAGCGGCGCGGACGCTGAATTTCACCGAGGAAAAAGTTGCCGACCTCTTCCGTTTCTGGGAGGATTTCGACCTGCTGGAGATCGTATCCATGCAGCCCTTTTCCGTGCGCTATTTCCCCGCCGATTACGCCAAAGGCAAGCCAAAGCGCATCCGCACGGAGAAATACACGGAATTCAACAAAGCGGTGCAGTCGCTGATGCCAAAAAAGATGATCTCCGCCTCCGAATTTATGAAATATTTCGCCGTCATGGAAGAATATTCCATCAAACCCGAGGCGATGCTCCTCATCGTGCGCTATTGCGTCGATCTGAAGGGCGAGAGCATCCCCGTCAATTATATTCTGCAGGTCGCAAGAAATTTCGCCGCGGAAGGCGTGACTACCGTGGAACAGATCGAAAACAAGCTTTCCGACTACCTCGTAAAGAGCGGCGACATCTCCGCCGTCCTGCGCGCCATGGGCTCCTCCAAAAAGGCGGAACCCGACGATTACAAACTGCTCAAAAAGTGGACGGACGAATTCGGCTTTGAACTGCCCGTCATCACCTACACGGCAAGCCTGTACAAAAAGGGCGGCCTTGCAAAACTGGACGAAGTTTTGCAGGAACTGTATTCCAACAAAAAATTTACCGAAAGCGAGATCAAAGAATACCTTTCCCGCAAGACGGAGATCCGCAACCTCACCCTCACCATCGCCAAAGAACTGGGCGTTTACTGCCAGGTCATCGATACATACACGGACAACTTTGTCAGCAAGTGGCTGGCGGCGGGATACGAGGATTCCTCTCTCGTCCAGCTTGCAAAATACTGCTTTCGCAGGGAGCGCAAATCCTTCGAACGTATGGACGAACTGATCGGAAAGCTGGTCTCTCTGGGCGTGGTCTCGGCGGACAGCATCATCAGCTACATGGAAAACGAGGCGCGCGAACAGGAATTTGCGGGAGAAGTGCTGAAAGCGGCGGGCATTTCGCGCCGCGTGAACAACTGGGACAGGGAATGCCTGCGCAACTGGCGCAGCTGGAATTTCTCCGACGAAATGATCTTGAAGGCGGCGGAGACGGCGGTGGGAAAAGCCAGCCCCATGCCCTACATCACGTCCGTGCTGTCCTCCTGGAAATCCAAAGGGATCTTCGCCCCCGAACAGCTTGCCAAGGAACAGCCGCGCGAAACTTATTTCCAGAAACAACAGCGCGAGGAACACGACGCGGAATTCCGCAAAAAAGTGCAGAACTATTATTTCAACCTGCGCGAGCGCGCACGCGACATTGCAGATCATTATTTAAAACGCGCGCGCAGCAACGAGGCCTTCCGCAAAAACGAGGAAGAGATCAAGAGCACGGAAATAAAACTTGCAAAGGCGGAAGCACTCGGCGGCGATACCTCCGAATCCGCAGCCGCCCTCAAAAAGCTCAAAGCCGAGCGCGCATCGCTCCTGAAAAGTATGCAGCTGACCGAGGAAATGCTCGTCCCCTCCTACCGCTGCAAAAAATGCAACGATACGGGTTTTGACAAAAACGGAAACGTCTGCTCCTGCTACCGCGAATTTGTGGAAAACGCGAGCGACGAAAAAAAACTTGCCAATATTTTGGACGTCTATTCCAACATTGACCTGTAAAATAAATACCCACCCGCAGAGATGAAGTGAACCCCAAAGTTTGGACAAAAATTTAATTAAATTGTTTGGTAATGAGTTCGGTATTGCACCGGGCTCATTCCTTTTAATTTGCGAGAAATTCTCTTGTTGTTCCAGTAGAATATGTATTTGTG
>DXFX01000078.1 GCA_019114245.1 Candidatus Borkfalkia faecipullorum
CAAATGGTTTTCGCGCATATCCATTATAACAGATTCCTTGAACTCTGCGCTATACTTTTTCTGCTTATTTCCTTTTTTTGCCATAAAAATATGCACCTCCAAAAGTGTCTAACTTTTGGGGTGCATATCAAGCCCCGCCCTTTTTTTGTTTTACAAACGCCGCGGCAGGCGGCGTTTTGCGCCAAGAAAAATGTGAAACGGGTAAAAATATTTGCCGAATGTGTTGAAATTTTTTTGAAAATTTGGTATTCTATATAAGGAATGTCTGCGAGGCAAGCTCTTTCGGACATTTCGGCAGAAAGCAAGAAAAAAACGGTTTCGCTGTAAGGGGAAATCGGGAGGAAAAAATGCAGGAAGAATTTTGTTTTTCCGAGATCGCGGGACATTTTGCGATCGACGGAAAGTATGTCAGCTGTATCCGCTATGGCGAGGGGCACATCAACGATACGTTCAAGCTTACGCTGGAAAAGGACGGGAAAGAGGTCCATTACATTTTGCAGCGCATCAACAACAGGCTGTTCACGGACGTGGAAAAGCTGATGCGCAATATCCGCCTCGTCACGGAGTTCTGCCGCAAGAGCGTAATTGCGCACGGCGGCGATCCCATGCGCGAGTGCCTGAACGTCGTGCCGACGAAAGACGGCAAGGATTATTATACGGACGGGAAAAATTATTTCCGCGTTTACATATTCATCGAAGACGCCACCACCTATCAGATCGTGCGCGACCCCAAGGACTTTTATGAAAGTGCCGTTGCATTCGGCAGTTTTGCAAATCTTCTTGCGGGGTTCGATGCGTCCCAGCTTTATGAAGTTCTGCCCGATTTTCACAATACAAAAGTGCGCTATGCCAATTTCCTGCGCGCCGTGGAAAAGGACGTATGCGGCAGAAAGGCAGAGGTACAGAAGGAGATCGACTGGGTGATGGCGCACAAAGATCTGTGCGGCAAACTGGTAGATAAGATCGCTTCGGGCGAGATCCCGCTGCGCGTAACGCACAACGATACAAAGCTCAACAACGTGATGATCGACAACAAGACGGGCAAGGGGCTTGCGGTCATCGATCTGGATACCGTCATGCCGGGTTCGCTCTGCTACGACTTCGGCGACAGCATCCGTTTCGGATGCAATAGCAGCGCGGAGGATGAACCCGACCTTTCCAAAGTGTATTTCCGCTTTGATCTGTATGAAACCTATCTTGCGGGGTATCTCTCGGCGGTGGGGTCGTCCATCACGGATGCGGAGCGCGAAAATCTGCCCGTCGGCGCCATTCTCATGACGTACGAATGCGGGATGCGTTTTCTGACCGATTATCTGGAAGGGGACGTCTATTTCCGTACGACGAGGGCGGGGCAGAACCTCGACCGTGCGCATACGCAGTTCAAACTCGTGGACGATATGACGGCGGCGTTCGATAAAATGCTTGCTGCCGCAAAAAAATAAGGCGCGGTCATGGAAAATTTTACAGAAAAGACACAGTATTTTTTGCGCGAAAACACGAGCGGAAGAGAGGACAACAACTGCCGTTTTTCCTGCGAATTCGCAAAAGAGGGGATGATCTTCTGCTTTGACGTGCGGGACGAGGACATCATCAGCCCCTTCACGCAGGACAACGAAGATCTCTGGCGGGCGGATGCGGTGGAAGTTTTTCTTTCCCCGAACGGCGACCTGCACAATTATAAAGAGATCGAGGTCTCTCCCTTTGGCGTGCGTTTTTACGGAGATATTTACAATTCGGACGGAAAGACCGCCGCTCTCACCAAAAAAACGCCCGCATATCAGGCATGGGCGGAGCAAACGGACGGCGGATACAGCGTAAAAATTGTCATCGGTTATGATTCCTTAGAAGGATTTGACAGGGCAAAGATGAAATTGAACGCTTACCGTCTGGATAAAAAACAGTCGGGAGAACAGCTGCTTTACGCGCTGAACCCGACGATGTGCGGATCTTTTCACAGGCCGCAATACTTTATCGGGGAGGCAAAAAAATGAAATTTCAGGACAGAGAAGTCATCGTCTTTGCGGGCGATTCCGTTACAGATGCGGATAAGTATAATACGGGCGACAGGATCGGCACAGGCTACGTGAAGCTGATCCGCGACGCGCTCACAGCATTTGAGCCGCAGAATCTTTACAAGATCGTCAACGCGGGGATCAGCGGCGACAATTCCGCCGACCTGCTTGCCCGCTGGGACAAAGACGTGGACGCTTATGCGCCCGATACCGTCTTTTGCATGATCGGGATCAATGACGTGTGGCGCCATTTCGATGAATTGGATCCTCATAAACCGCTCATTTCCGAAGAGGACTACGAAAAAAATCTGCGTGAGATCTGCAAACGTGCAAAAAAATACAAGAGGTTTTTCCTGATCACGCCTTACTTCCTGGAAAGGAACAGGCAGGATGAAATGCGGATGCTCACGGAACGCTATGTTCAGAGATTATACCGCGTTGCAGAGGAAAACGGCGTTCCCGTGCTCGATGCGCAGAAAGCTTTCGATGAGTATATGCTTTCCCGTGCGGGCCAGAGCATTTCCTGGGACAGGGTACATCCCGGCCCCGTCGGTTCCATGATTCTGGCGCGACTGATCCTGAAAGGCTGAAAAACGGAGGAGAGATCCATGGACGGAAAATTATTGACAGAAAAACTGATTGCCTATGCGAGGGCGCACCTTCATTTGCAGGAGGAAGACGTCATCTATATGCGCAACGTCTTGCTTTCGGAATTTGGCCTGAGCGAACCGTATGACGGCGTTGCGGACGTTTCGGATGCGGTGCAGGCGGACGTTCCCGACGCTTTGGCACAGGATCTGAAAAGTTTTGCGCTGGAAGCAGGGCTGTGCAAGGAAGATTTTGCGGAACGTTACGTCGCCGATATTTTCGGATTGCTCACGCCGCTCCCTTCGCAGATCAACCGCGCATTTTTTAAGCTGAAAAAGGCTGAAGGGCCGCAGGCTGCGTGCGATTATCTGTACGATATTTCCGTCAAAAACGGGTACGTGCAGAAGACGGCCATCGCCCGCAATTTGAAATGGGAGTATCAGGACGGTAAAAACAAGCTGGAAATCACCGTCAATCTCTCCAAACCCGAAAAAAATAACAAGGATATCGCAAAGCTTCTCACTGCGCCGCAGGGGAAAAAATATCCTGCCTGCGCGCTTTGTAAGGAAAACGAGGGCTTTGAAGGAACGGCTACCCACCCGCCCCGCCGCAACATCCGCACGGTAAAAATGCAGATCGGCGGCAGCCGCTGGTTTATGCAGTATTCCCCGTACGCTTATTATGACGAACACTGCATCCTCATCAATGAGGAGCACGTTCCCATGAAAGTGGATGCGAAAACTCCCGACAAACTTCTTGATTTTGTCGATCAGCTTCCCAACTATTTTATCGGAAGCAACGCATCTCTTCCCATTGTGGGCGGGTCGATCCTCAATCACGAGCACTTCCAGGGCGGAAAACACCTTATGCCCATGCACCATGCAAAACTCGGAAAGAAATATACCAGCAAGAAATTTCCTGGGCTGAAAATCGGTATTCTCGACTGGTACAACAGCGCCGTGCAGTGCGAGGGCAAGGACAGGAAGGAAGTCGCCGCCTTTGCAGCTTCTGTCATCGACGCGTGGAAAAATTACGATTGCCCCGAATGCAGCATTTTAAGTCATACGGGGGACACGACGCACAACACTCTCTCTCCCATCTGCCGTAAAGTGGGAAAGAAGTATGTGTTTACGATGATCCTGCGCAACAACCGCACCAACGAAGATTTCCCCGACGGCATTTTCCACGTTCATCCGGAATACCTGAATATCAAGAGCGAGGGGATCGGCCTGATCGAGGCAATGGGATTGTTTATCCTGCCCCCGCGCCTGAAACGCCAGCTGGACGAGATCGCAGACATTCTCTGCGGGGCGGTCGCATATGACGAGGCGGCATTGGCAGATCCCGAAAACGATCTGCATATCCATAGAGATATGGTTGTAAAGCTGGTCAAGGAAGGGCTTGCCAAGGACAAGGAAGAGGCAGTATCGCGCGTCCGCGAATATGTCAACCACGTTTGTGCGGGCATTCTGGACAATACCGCCGTGTTCAAACAGGATAAGGCGGGCAGAAAGGGCTTTGCGGGATTTATGGCATCGCTCGGACTGGAAGAAAAGTAAGCATTGCATTCCAAGCGGCTGTCTTCGGAGAAGGACAGCCGCTTGGAAAAAGTTTTTTACGGAAAAAGAATTTTTTCATGGTAATTTGCTTGAAAAAAATCTTTGAATATGTTATACTAATCGAGCAAGTCAAATGAAGGAACATTTTCCGCATGTCGATGGCAAAATGTTATGGAGGCATAGCTCAGTTGGTTAGAGCGCTCGCTTCACATGCGAGAGGTCGTAGGTTCGAGTCCTACTGTCTCTACCACGCAAAAGGCACCCGTTTTCGGGTGCCTTTTTGCGTGGCAGAGAGGGACGAGAACCACGCGCGCCGAAGGGGAAGGAAAAAGAGGAAAAAAACAAATCGCGCGTCGTTCGTGCGAGGGCGAAGCCCGATGCCTTGCCGAGGGGACCCCTCAGGGGTTTCGGCAAATACCTACTGTCTCTACCACGCAAAAAGGCACCCGTTTTCGGGTGCCTTTTGCGTG
>DXFX01000079.1 GCA_019114245.1 Candidatus Borkfalkia faecipullorum
AGAAGGGTTGCAGATTGCGTTTTTTCCACCGCGAGCGCGAGGGCGCATACCAAAGCGTATGTAACCGACGCGCGAGATGGGCAGAAAGGGCGCAAGATGTGCCCTTATCCGCAGTTTGACGCCTGAGGTTCGCTATAAAACTTACGGGCACACCAAAAAGGCGGGTTGGAGATAACTCCAACCCGCCTTTTTGGTGTGCCCGCCGGGAATCGAACCCGGAACCTACAGCGTCGGAGGCTGTCACTCTATCCAATTGCGCTACGGACACGTATTTTGTTGTGTTTATTATAGCAAACTTTGCGAAAAAAGAAAAGAGATTTTACGCATCGGCAGAAATTTTCTGCCGATGCGCATTTCTTCTTTTGTAAAAAACTTTGTTTTGTTCAAAAAACAAGGATACGTTCCCTTATTTCGTGACCGTGACTTTCTTCAAGGCGCGGGGGCTGTCGGGATTTCTGCCCTTGCCGCAGCTGACTTTGCAGGCCAGCATCTGCGCCGTAAGCGCAAAGCGGTACATGGTGAAGGCTTCGTTTTCTCCGCCGGGGATCTCCACGATGTGCGCCTTCATTCCGGCAAAGCTTGCCGCGTCGTCCGTGACGACGTACAGATCGGCGCCGAGCTCGATCATCTTATCCGCACATTTGAGATAATCTTCCCTGTGCACTCCTTCCGAAGCGACGGTGAGGCCGTTTTTGGACGCAAACAGGATGACCTTTGTCCCCTCTCCGACCATAGCCATCGGGCCGTGGTAGAAATCGGAGCTGTGATATGCCCTGGCGCGGATGTAGCAGGTTTCCTGCAGTTTCAGACCGCACTCGAAGGCAATGGCCGACGAAACGCCGCGGGAGAGAATAAAGCACTCGTCCGTATGGACAAACGCGTCCACCATCGAATCGGTTGCCGCGTCGATCTTTTTTGCATCTTCGGCAAGCTGTTTGCCGAGAGCGGGGAGCGCTTTGTCCTTGGAGCCTGCAAGAAGATCTGCCAGAAGCTGTGCGAGATACAGCTGCGAGCAGAAAGTTTTTGTGGCGGCGACGCTCTTTTCTTCCCCTGCAAAGCAGCAAAGATGATACTGCGCAAGCTTTGCGAGCGGGCTTTCTTCATCGTTGGTGATAGCGACCGTGATCGCTCCGCACTCGTTGGCGTTTTTGACGATCTCCATGACGTCCGCCGCCTTGCCGCTCTGCGAGCAGGCGACGACGAGGGATTTTTCCAGTTTGAGTTTCGCGCCGTACATGGTGACGACGGAAGGCGCTCCCGAAGCGACGGGAAGTCCCGACGTGCTTTCCACGAGATATTTGAAAAAGATCATGGCGTGGTCGGACGTGCCGCGGGCCGCCGTATAAATGTTTGCGGGCTGTTTTTTTGCGATTTCCGCAGCGATTTTTTCCAGCACCGCTTTATTTTTCTGTGCAAGCGTTTCCAGCACCTGCGGGGCAAGATTGAGTTCCTGCCACATCAACGTATCTTTGTACTGCATTTTATTCCTCCGTGAATTTTGCAAGCGTTTTCTGAACTTCCTCTTCAAACTTGCGGATATATCCCGTGACGTAATCTGCCATTTTCAGATTTTTGTCCAGCATCAAAGGCGTGAGGTCCATGGCGTAGTTGAGCCCCGTATACGTATCGCAGGCGTGGCTTGCCGAGAAGGTTGCGTTGGCGAGCCTTCTGCCCTCGGCGGCGAGGTCGTAATTTTTGCCGCCGACGATCTGGCTGTCGAACACGGCGGAAAGGCACCTGCCGATGTTGGGGTGACCGCCGCAATCGAGGAATACCTTTTCATCGTCGGGCATCCAGTCGAGATCTCTCCACACTTCGCAGCCGAACACCTTTTCGGGGCGCTCGTCCTCCTTTAAGAGGCGCAGGGCGGCGATGACCTTGGTGGCGACGCCGACGTGCGTATCGTGCTTGTCCGCGAGATTGTGCGTGTAGACGTATTTCGGATGCGTTGCGCGCAAAATCTGCACAAGCTGTTCCACGATCTCTTTATCCTGCTTGTCCTTTGCCTTTGACGAAGGATAGCCGAG
Organism: Candidatus Borkfalkia faecipullorum; assembly: GCA_019114245.1. Taxonomy (GTDB): domain Bacteria; phylum Bacillota; class Clostridia; order Christensenellales; family Borkfalkiaceae; genus Borkfalkia; species Borkfalkia faecipullorum. Next base: position 2,028 of record DXFX01000079.1, read on the forward strand.
CAGGAGCTGCGCGCTGTATTCGCCCACGAACGCCGCTTTTTTCTGTTCGACGATGCGGATGGCCTTCATGTCCTCGTCCGTATAATCCGCATACAGTCCCGAACGGGGGCTGCCTGCGCCGTCCGTGACGACCACGCCCGTAAACCACTTGTCCTTTTTGCCGAAGCATTCCGAAATCGGGCCGTACGCCATAAATTCGATGTCGTCCTGATGCGCCGAAATGCAAAGGTGCGTCGTGCGGCGCAGAGCCGCCGCCTGTTCTTCCCCGTCGGGGACAAAAACGATGGCTTTCTGATTGAGTTTCATGCTGTTCTCTCCTAGTATATTTGCCGCTTTTTCTGCCCGCGCAGGCGGGCATAGACGAACTCAGCATGAGCCGCGCGGGCTCATGCCGAATTTTTAAAACGTTTTACTTCTTTTTCCTGTCGACGTAGCTGGTGTGCAGGATCTCGTGCGCTTTGTGCGAACCGGGCGCCCCGAAGAAATCCTCGTACAGTTTGATGATGGCGGGATTTTCGTGGCTCTTGCGGATGACGGACTTTTTATCCTCATCGTAGAGAGCTTTGGCGCGCTTGGAGCGCAGATCGGTATTGCGGCGCACATAAGCGCTTTGAATGGGCTGGCCGCCGCCGTTGACGCAGCCGCCGGGGCAGCACATGACTTCCACAAACGTGTAATCGCATTCACCCTTCTTGATCTTTTCGCAGAGCTCCTTGGCATTGGTGAGTCCGCTTGCGACGGCGACTTTGACCTTGGTGCCGTTGAGATCGTATTCCGCTTCCTTGATGCCCTTGACGCCGCGCACTTCCTTGAAGTCGACGCTGTCGAGCGGTTTGCCCGTGATCTTTTCCGCCGCGGTACGGAGCGCCGCTTCCATGACGCCGCCCGTTGCGCCGAAAATGACGCCTGCGCCCGTAAATTCGCCGAGCGGGTTGTCGAAGGTGCCGTCGGGCAGTTCGTTGAATATAATGCCCGAAGTTTTGATCATCTTGGCAAGCTCGCGCGTGGTGAGAACGGCGTCGATGTCGGGATAGCCGCTGGCATTTTCGTCTGCGCGCGTCTTTTCAAATTTCTTTGCCGTGCAGGGCATGATGCCGACGACGTAGATATTTTTGGGATCGATCCCCTCTTTCTGCGCCCAGTAGGTCTTGACGGTAGCGCCGAACATCTGCATAGGCGATTTGCAGGAAGAAAGGTTGGGGATGAGTTCGGGGTAATAGTACTCGACAAAGCGGATCCAGCCGGGCGAGCAGCTGGTGAACATGGGCAGAACGCCCTTGTTGGAAACGCGGTCGATGAGTTCGTTTGCCTCTTCCATGATGGTGAGGTCGGCGCTGAAGTTGACGTCGAACACCTTGTCGAAGCCGAGCATACGCATCGCCGTGAACATTTTCCCTTCGGTGTTGGTGCCGATGGGATAGCCGAATTCCTCGCCGATGGCGGCGCGGACGGCGGGAGCCGCCGCAACGACGACCACCTTTTCGGGGTTGTTGATGGCGTCGCGGACGTTGTCGATCTCCTCGCGCTCGTGCAGGGCGCCCGTCGGGCAGACGGCGACGCACTGGCCGCAGGCTACGCAGGGAGCATCCGCCAGGTCGGATTCAAAGGCGCACGCGATGTGCGTGTTGAAGCCGCGGCGGGCGGGAGAAATGACCGCCACTTCCTGTACGTGCTTGCACACTGCCACGCAGCGGCGGCAGAGAATGCACTTTTCGTTATCGCGCACGAGATAGGACGTGGAATTGTCCGGTTCGCTCTCGGTGTGCGCGCCCTTGAAGCGGTTTTCGTCGCAGCCGTATTCGTTGGAAAGCTTCTGCAGTTCGCAGTTGGTGGAGCGAACGCAGGAGAGGCATTCCTTTTTGTGGTTGGAAAGCAGGAGTTCGAGGGTGGTTTTGCGGGATTTGCGCACCTTTTCGGTATTGGTGAACACTTCCATGCCCTCGTTGACGGGATACACGCAAGAGGCCACGAGGCTCCTTGCCCCCTTCACTTCGCAAACGCAGATACGGCAGGCGCCGATCTCGTTGATGTCTTTGAGATAGCAGAGGGTGGGGATGTTGATGCCTGCGACTTTGGCGGCTTCGAGAATGGTGCTCCCCTCTTTGACCTCTACGGGAATGTTGTTTATTTTCAGATGTACCATGATTTGTGTCCTCCGCCGTTATGCCTTGATGATGGCGCCGAATCTGCACTTCTCCATGCAGACGCCGCACTTGATGCACTTGTTCGGATCGATGACGTGCGGCTCTTTGACCGTACCCGTGATGGCGCCGGCCGGGCAGTTGCGCGCGCAGAGCGTGCAGCCCTTGCACTTGTCCGCCACGACCTGGTAACGCAGCAATTTTTTGCAGACGCCCGCGGGGCAGCGCTTGTCGCGCACGTGCGCTTCGTACTCGTCGCGGAAGTAATGCAGGGTGGAGAGAACGGGGTTGGGCGCCGTCTGACCGAGGCCGCACAGGGAGTTCTCCTTGATGTAGTAGCAGAGCTCTTCCATCTTGTCGAGGTCTTCCATGGTTGCGGTGCCGTCCGTGACCTTGCACAGCATTTCATACAGGCGCTTGGTACCGATACGGCAGGCGGTGCACTTGCCGCAGCTTTCGTCCACGGTGAATTCGAGGAAGAACTTGGCGATATCGACCATGCAGTTATCCTCGTCCATGACGATGAGTCCGCCCGAACCCATCATGGAGCCGATGGCGATGAGGTTATCGTAATCGATAGGCGTATCGATGAGGTGCGCGGGGATGCAGCCGCCCGAAGGGCCGCCCGTCTGCGCCGCCTTGAATTTTTTGCCGTTGGGGCAGCCGCCGCCGATGTCGTAGATGATCTCGCGCATGGTGGTGCCCATCGGGATCTCGACCAGGCCGGTGTTGTGGATCTTGCCGCCGAGCGCGAACACCTTGGTTCCGCGGCTCTTTTCGGTGCCCATGGAGGCGAACCAGTCCGCGCCCTTTAAGATGATCTGCGGGATGTTCGCGTACGTTTCGACGTTGTTGAGAATGGTCGGCTTGCCAAACAGCCCCTTGACCGCGGGGAAGGGCGGGCGGGGCCGAGGCTCGCCGCGGTGACCCTCGATTGAGGTCATCAGCGCCGTCTCCTCGCCGCAGACGAACGCGCCCGCGCCGAGGCGGATATCCAAATCGAAATTAAATCCCGAGCCGAAGATATTTTTGCCGAGAAGAC
>DXFX01000080.1 GCA_019114245.1 Candidatus Borkfalkia faecipullorum
TTGGCAAAATTTGGTTTCGCAACTCTATTTTACCACAGATTTGTATGAACTCCTTTTTTTTCTTTCATGTGTTGCACTTAATAGTATAATTCACCCGAATAAAAAAACGGGGGACAGGCATTTTGCCTGTCCCCCGTTTTCTGACAAAAATCAGTTGGGGATCTGTTTTTTGACGACCTTTCCCTCGAAACACATTTCAAAGGCGTCGAACGTGCCGCGTCGGAGCAGACAGCGCTCGCAGACGATGGCGTTGGAGACGTCGTTATAGACGAGATAATAGCAGGAAGCGGTGCGGAATACCTTTTTGACGTCCTGCACCTTTTTCTTTTTGACTACCTCTTTCTGCGGGAGGTACTGCGTCCAGACGATGTCTTCCCCGTCGATGACGACGCGCACCTTCCAGGGCGCCTGTATTTTTTTTCCGTACGGCAGGCGCACGAACAACAATCCCGCGCCGCCGAGCAACGCCGCAAAGATGAGCGGCACGACAAATTGCCATCCGCTGCGCGTAAAGGCGACCACGAGCGCGACCGCCGCAAGAATGACGGCAAGAACGTAGATCCAGCGCGCGAAATACATCCGTTTCAGGCGTTCCGTCTGTTTTTTTGTGGGCAGGGAGATCTCCCCGTAAAATTCAATACTCATGCTCTTTGTAAAATTCTGCACTTTTGCCCGCCGCCCTTTCGCGCTTTCTCCCGAAAACAGACGCCGTGCAAACCTGCAGGTAAAAATGTTTTCTTTTATTATACTATGAGTTTTTCCCTCTGTCAATTTTATCGCAAAAAAAGAAGGCCGAAAATGAAGTGAACCCCAAAGTTTGGACAAAAAATTAATTAAAATGTTGGTAATGAGTTCGGTACTGCACCGGACTCATTCCTTTTAGTTCGAGAGAAATTCAATCGTTTTTCCGATAATCAATGTATTCTCTCAGACGGTGAACGAATCCGTTCACCGTTTCAAACATTTCTCCGTAAATCATTTCAACCTCAAGTCTGCCGAAAAAGCTTCCCATCGCACCGTTCTCCATACGGTTTCACTTTCTTCTGGATGTAATATCAGCGTTGCCCCCTCGCTTCTCTGTAAATAAAACAGTTTTCGCTCGTATACATTATAACCGCTGTTTTAAACTCTGCGATGTACTTTGTGTCAATTTTCTTTCCTTTTGACATAAAAATATGCGCCCCCAAAAGTTTATACAAACTTTTGGGGGCGCATATCACCGGCTATGCCGCGCGCTCTTTTCTTTCAATTATTCGTAGTCGACGACGTTGACCCACTTTTCCAGGAACGCCTGTTCTTCGGGAACGGCCTTCGTGGTCTGGCTGGCAGCGACGATGGGGAGCGCTTTCTGAACGAGCTGTTTTGCAATGCCCGTCTTTTCGCAGAAGAGTTTGAGATATTCTTCCGCAACCGCTTCCTTGCCTTCCAGGCAGAACAGCAGGTAGGTGCGCGCTGCGTCGCAGCGAGCGTTGCCCTGCGTGGCGTGCGCCCAGTCGATGATGAACTTTCTGCCGTCCGGGCTGACGATGATGTTGCCGGGGTTGAAGTCACCGTGGCAGAGCTTGTCGTGTGCGGGCAGGGAATCGAGCAGGATGTGCAGATCGTAACGGGTGGTCTTGTCAAACTTGGTGGAGCTGATCTTGCGGTGCATCTTGTCCTTGAGTTTGGTGAGCAGAGGGACTTTCTCGGAAAGCACTTCCACCTGCAGATCGACAAACTCTTCCAGATACTGCTGCATCTTGTCTGGGTTTTCGTCCATCAGCTGCTGCATGGTCTTTCCCTCGACGTAGTCGAGAATGATCGCCCATTCGCCGTTGACCTTGGTCACTTCATGCACGGCGGGAACGTTGAGGGAAGTCCCCTCTTCCACGCGCGCCGTGTTGAGCGCCTCGTTGAGCACATCCGACTTGGGATAGCTTTCGTTGAACAGTTTGACGAGCGTTTTGCCCTCTCTGTAAATGGTCTTTTTGTCCGTTTTCTGAATGATTTCTGCCATTTTGATTCCCCTCCTTATTTACCGTAATAGCACTTGAGATACATTTCTTTGATTTCGGAAATGAGCGGATAGCGGGGGTTCGCGCCCGTGCACTGGTCGTCGAACGCCTGTTCGCACATTTCGTCGAGACGGTCGAGGAAGTTCTTTTCGTCCACGCCGTAATCTTTGATGGTCTTTTTGATGCCGACTTTCTCTTTGAGTTCGTCAATCGCCTTGATGAGGTTTTTCACCTTAGCGTCGTCGTCCTTGCCCGTGATACCCAAAAATTCTGCAAACTCGGCATATCTTCTCTTGGTATGAGGATAAGCGTACTGAGGGAAGGTGCCCATCTTGGTGGGAACTTCTGCGCTGTTGAAGCGGATGACTTCGCCGATCATCAGCGCGTTTGCGATGCCGTGCGGCAGGTGATGGAACGCGCCCAGCTTGTGCGCCATGGAGTGGCATACGCCGAGGAATGCGTTTGCAAACGCGATACCTGCCATGGTGGAAGCGTCCGCCATTCTCTCACGCGCTTCGGGATCGTTTGCACCGTTTGCATAAGCGCGGGGCAGATACTCGAAGATCATCTTCGCAGCGACCAGAGCCTGGCCGTCCGTGTAAGGGGTAGCCATGATGGAAGCATACGCTTCGAGAGCGTGCGTGAGGGCGTCGATACCGGAAGCGGAAGTGAGCCCCTTCGGCATGTTCATCATGAAGTCCGCATCGATGATCGCCATCTTCGGGAGCAGTTCATAGTCTGCCAGAGGATACTTGATGCCCGTCGTTTCGTCGGTGATGACCGCGAACGGCGTGACTTCGGAGCCCGTACCTGCGGAGGTAGGAATGGCGATAAAGTATGCCTTTTCGCCCATCTTGGGGAAGGTGTAGACACGTTTGCGGATATCCATGAAGCGCATTGCCATATCCAGGAAGTCCACTTCGGGGTGTTCGTACAGGACCCACATGATCTTGCCGGCGTCCATAGCGGAGCCGCCGCCCAGAGCGATGATGGTATCCGGCTGGAATTCCGCCATCAGCTTAGCGCCTTCCTTTGCGCAGGCGAGGTTCGGGTCGGGTGCGACGTCGTAGAAGCAGGTATAACGGATACCCATTTCGTCCAGCTTGTCCGTGATGGGTTTGATATAGTTGTTTTCGTACAGGAATTTATCGGTGACGATGAACGCCTTTTTCTTGCCCATGACGTTTTTGAGTTCGTCGAGAGCGACGGGCAGGCAGCCCTTCTTGTGGTAAACTTTTTCAGGCAATCTGAGCCAAAGCATATTTTCTCTCCTCTCCGCTAAGGTTTTGATGTTCAGAAGGTGTTTGACACCGACGTTTTCGGAAACCGAGTTGCCGCCCCAGCTGCCGCAGCCGAGGGTGAGCGAAGGGGTGAGTTTGAAGTTGTAGATATCGCCGATAGCGCCCTGGGAAGAAGGAATATTGATGAGCATACGGCAGGTCTTCATCGCTTCCTGCCACTTTGCGATCTTCGCCTTTTCGGTGATCTGGTTGATATACAGCACGGAAGTATGGCCGTAGCCGCCGTCTGCGATCAGGCGCTCTGCCTTTGCGACTGCCTCGTCAAAATCTTTGGCGCGGTACAGTGCCAGCACGGGCGAGAGTTTTTCGTGAGCGAAAGCTTCTTCCAGCTCCACGCTCTCCACTTCGCCGATGAGCACCTTTGCGGTGGGTTCTACGGTGAAGCCGCAGATCTCTGCGATCTTGGGTGCGCTCTGTCCGACGATCTTGGCGTTGAGCGCGCCGTTGATGATCATGGTGCTGCGGACTTTGTCCTTTTCCTCATCGGTGAGGATATGGCAGCCGCGCTTTGCAAACTCTGCCTTGACCGCGTCGTAAACCGCGTCTTCCGCGATGACAGACTGTTCGGACGCGCAGATCAGGCCGTTATCGAACGTCTTGGAATGGATGATGGAGTTGACCGCAACGGTGACGTCCGCCGTTTCGTCGATGATGGCGGGCGTATTGCCTGCGCCGACGCCGAGAGCGGGTTTACCGGAGGAGTACGCGCTGCGCACCATGCCGGGGCCGCCCGTAGCAAGGATGATGTCCGCCGTCTTCATCAGCGTGGTGGTCATTTCCAGGGAAGGAACGTCGATCCAGCCGATGATGCCTTCGGGAGCGCCCGCCTTGACGGCCGCATCCAGAACCACTTTCGCCGCCGCGATCGTGCAGTGCTTTGCACGGGGGTGCGGGCTGATGATGATGCCGTTGCGCGTTTTCAGGCAGATGAGCGTCTTGAAGATCGCCGTAGAAGTCGGGTTGGTGGTAGGAATGACCGCCGCGACGACGCCGATAGGCTCTGCGATCTTTTTCACACCGTAAGCCGTGTCCTCTTCGATGACGCCCACCGTCTTGGTGTGCTTGTAGGTGTTATAGATGTACTCTGCCGCGTAGTGATTTTTGATGACCTTGTCTTCCACGACGCCCATACCCGTTTCCGCAACCGCCATCTTGGCGAGGGGGATACGCTGGCTGTTGGCAGCGAGTGCAGCCGCAGTGAAGATCTTGTCTACCTGCTCCTGCGTGTAGGTGGAAAAAATTTCCTGCGCTTTTCTGACCTGTTCGATCTTCGCCATCAAAGCTTCAACCGAGTCTACGATCTTTTCGTTCTCCATTTGACCTCTCCTTGCAAAAATTATTTTTCGCTGTTTAAAATTTGTGCGAGGCGTTTGGACAGGATCGCAAGCGATGCCGCCATATCCTCGTTTTTAACTGCAATACCCTGCGGAAGCACGAGATTTGCGGGCGCAAAATTCCAGATCGCGCGCACGCCCCCTTCCACAAGCTCGTCCGCGACATGCTGCGCCGCCTCTTTGGGGACCGCGATGATCCCGATGAGCACGTTCAGCCGCCGCACGAGCCGCGACGTTTCCGCCGCGTCGAACACCTGCACGCCGCCGAAACTCTTTCCGATCAGCTTCGGAGAAGTATCGAACGCCGCCACAATGTTCAGGCCGTAATTTTTGAATCCGCCGTACCCCACAAGCGCCCTGCCCAGTCCGCCCGCGCCGACAAGCACCGCATCCGTCACGTTGTCGTAACCGAGAAAACGGTTGATCCCCGCGATCAGATCGGCGATCTCAAACCCGAGTTTGGGTTTGCCCGCCACCGAACTGATGACGGCAAGGTCTTTGCGCACCTGCACCGCGTTGAGGCTGAGCCCCTCGGCGATCGCCGTGGAAGAGATCGTCCTCTCCCCCGCCAGCTCCCTCTCTTTGAGAAAGCGCAGATACGACGGCATCCTGCCGATGGTCGCTTTGGAAATGTTGGTCAATTCTTTGTTATTCCCCATTTCTTCCGCTCCCCTCAAACAGATATCGATAAAAGTTTATTGATAACTTTTTATCGATAAAATTTTATCAAATGGAGAGAGGTTTGTCAAATGCAGAGCAAAAATTTTTTGAAAAGTGAAAAAATTACGCGTTTCAACGAAGTTTGTGAATTATTTACATTTCACTTACCTCTCGGCATCATGATACCATCAAATTGACCATATTTCAATAGTTTATCCAAAAATCGGCAAAAAATTCTATCTCTTTTTCAGGGGATCTCCTTGCCCGCGATCTTTTTCCCCTGCACCCATAAACAAAAGACATTATCAGCAGATAAGGAAAGTGATAACAGTCTTTTCCCTGTCTGCAAATTGACAAAAAGCGGAGACCGCTGATTTCGGCAGTCTCTGCTTTTCTTTTATAGTAATATGTTGCTCGTGATCATGTCCACGCCCCACGAAATGAGCTTTTGCGCGTCGGCAGGATCGTCGCAGGTATAACAGTTGATGACAATGCCCGCGGCGTGCAGATCGTTTACGCGCTCCTGCGTGAGAGCGCCGTACCAGATATCCAGCCCCATGCCGTATTCCGTCAGGCGGGAAATGAGGTCGGGAGTATATTTTCCCGTGAGAAACTGTATTTTCTGCTGCGGCAGCATCTTGCGGACCTGCACGAGATTTTCAAAACAGAACGAAATAAAGATGATTTTTTCGAGATCGTATTCCGTCTTGCAGATCTGCACGATCTCTGCAATATATTTCTCTGCCATGGGATTTTTCAGTTCGATGACCGCCGTCTTATCATAGCGGCGCACGACGCGCAGATATTCCTGCAGAGAGAGCAACCTCTGCATATCCGAATACCCGTCCGTATCCTGTTCGTGCAGGCGAACCTCTCTCAGCTGTGCAAAGGTACTGTTTTCCGCGGGGAGATCGCGCTCCCCCACCCGCCCCGTTCTGTCGTCATGCAGGATGACGTATTTTCCGTCCGTGGTGACGTGGACGTCCGTTTCGATGCCGAAACAGCAGCGGTTGCCCGCCGCCACAAACGCGGCGAGAGTGTTTTCCAGCTCCACCCCGCTCAGTCCCCTGTGAGAGACGATCTTTGTGTTCCCTTTCTTCTCCAGATAAACGGGCTGCATATTCTCCCCTCCTACATCAGCGTGATATTGTTTTCTTTGCAGTACTCTTCGGTGGCTTTGTCCCAAAGGGAAACCTGCACTTCCCCGATGTGCGTTTTGTTGAGCAGGAACATACACAGGCGGGATTGCCCGATTCCGCCGCCCATGGTGAGGGGCAGTTCGCCCGCAACCAGCGCCTTGTGGAAGGGATACTCCAACCTGTCCGCGCAGTTTTCGGCATTCAGCTGCTGCACAAGACTTTCCGCATCCACGCGGATGCCCATGGAAGAAATTTCAAAGGCGCAGTCGAGCACGGGATAGTACAGAACGATGTCGCCGTTAAGTTTCCAGTCGTCGTAGTCGGGGGCGCGGCCGTCGTGCTTTTTGCCCGATTTCAGTCTGCCGCCGATCTGCATGATGAATGCCGAACCGTGTTCGCGCACATACTTTGTTTCGCGCTGCTTGGGCGTGAGTTCGGGGTAGGCGTCCTCCAGCTCCTGCGTGGTGACAAAGGAGATCTCGTCGCTGAGATAGTTGTCCAGAGCGGGATATTCGCGGCAGAGCGCTTCCGCCGTTTTCTGAAGAGCGGCATAGATCTTTTTCACCGTTTCTTTGAGGAATTCCAGCGTCCTGTCCTCGCGGCAGATGACCGCCTCCCAATCCCACTGGTCCACGTAAATGGAATGCAGATTGTCCATGTCCTCGTCGCGGCGGATGGCGTTCATGTCCGTATAGAGCCCGAACCGCACGCCGAAACGGTACTTGGCGAGCGCGTACCTCTTCCACTTTGCGAGGGAATGCACGACTTCCGCCGTTTCGCCCGTCGCCTTGACTTCAAAGGACACGGGGCGTTCCACGCCGTTGAGATTGTCGTTGAGGCCGCTGGAACGCGTGACGAACAGCGGCGCGCTGATACGGGTCAGATTGAGCGCCTGCGAGAGGGCGTCCTCGAATACCGTCTTGATCTCGCGGATGGCTCTCTCCGTTTCGATGAGGCTGAGTTTGGAAGTGTACATAATTTTTTCCTCGCTGTTGATTTGCTTTAAAAAGGCATAAAAATCTTCGATAAAATCGTCCGCCTCCGCGCGCAGGGCGGGATGATGGGCGAGCGTCTGCCCGTCGGACACGGCGGCCGTCTGCATTCCCGCGGCTTTGGCGGAACGGATGGCGGTGAGGTTGTCCTCAAACACGAGGCATTCCTGCGGCCGCACGCCCAGTTTTTTTGCGCAGAGCAGAAAGACGTCGGGAAAGCCCTTGTTTTTCCCCGCTTCGTCCACGGTGACGAAGGCGGAAAAGAGGTCTGCCACGCCGCCCGTTTTCAGAACGGGCAGGAAAAACTCCTCCGAGGAGGCGGTGGCAAGGCTGAGACGCTTGCCCGCGGCATACAGCGCCCGCACGAGCGACGGCGCCCCCGCCTTGAAATATTTTGCGGCAACCGGCGAAGTGTAACGGTGCAGGGAAAGCTCCCGCCATTCGGCGATGAGCGTTTCCTCCCGCTCCTGCGGAAGATACTTTTCCACCGTGTAGCGGGCGCACTCCCGAAAGCCGAGATGGGCGATCTCCTCCTGATACCCCTGCGGCACGGGCATCCCCCGCCGTGCAAAGAACTGCTCGTCCACGTCCTGCCAGATGTGCATACTGTCTATCAGCGTGCCGTCCATGTCAAAAATGACGGCGCGCACCCTGTTCCAATCGATCATGACATGATTATATCATGTTTCCGCCAAAATGGCAAACGATACGAAAGCTCTCTTTCCCGCTTTGAAAAAGGCTTGAAAGTTTGCCGCGATCGTGCTATACTGTTGCAAAAGGAGAACGCCATGGCATTCTGGTCCAAAAAGAAAAAACAGACACCGCCGCCTGCGCCGCCGCCCGCGCCGCTGAGCGTGTTCCTTTCGGGCGGGAGGTTTGACAGGGACATTCTCTGCACTCTGCCGCAGGGAACGCAGGTGCTCGGCATTGCCGCGGAGGGAGAAAACTTTCCCCTCCTGCAATTTTCCGACGAGGCTACGGGCAGGTATTACCTGTTTGCGGACGAAGCCTGCCGCCCCGCGCCCGAATGCGGAAAATTTTATAAGGAACTGGAAAACAGGGAGGAAGAACTGCTGCTCTTTTCCCTGCGGGAAAAGGACAGTTTGCCGCAATTTCCGCAGGACGTACCCTCTTTTTTCGGACAAGACGCCTTCCCCCTCGCCCGCGCGGGATTTGCCGTGCGCGCCGAATTATACGAGCGCGTGAAAAAGATCGCGCGCCCCTGCCGTGCGCTGGATCTGCTATTGTATGCCGAAAGTGCTGCCTGCGTGCCCGCCCCCCTCTGCAAAGCGCAGCCTCTTCCGTGGAGCGCGGCACAGGTATCGGACGCGGTGCGGTTTTTCCACGCCGCGCGGGCGCAGCTGAGCGCGGAAAAATACCGATACGCCTTTGCGTTCCTGCGCGAACGCATCACGGGCGTGTACGCCGCCCTCTGCCTTGCCAAGGACAGGCCCGCCCTGTGCTCCTTTGACGAGACGCTCCGACGGGAAAGCCCCGCCCTGCGCATTGCCGCTTTCCGCGCCTCCCCCATGCGCTTTCTGCCCGCCCTGCAAAAAAAGAATTTTGAGGCGGGTCCCATCTCTTCCGCGGGGGCAAAACTTGCGCTCTACCTGGAAAAACGACGTTAAAAGGACGATACGTGCCTTCATTTTCAATACGAACCGCCGAGGGGCGCAAGTTGCGCCCCTCGGCGGCTTTTCCGAAAAATACGGGCCTTTGCCCGCCGCATTCAAAAAAGGCGCCCCGCCGCGCAAAATGCGCGGCGGGGCGCCTTTCTGTCCAAAAAATCAATATGCCCTTGCAAACAGGACGACGTGCTTTGCCTTTTTGCCGCAGCAGGCGCACGTTTCCGCGTGTTCGTCCTCGACGATCACGCGCGCGCTGGCAGCGGTGAGTTCCTTGATCTTGTCCTCGCACTCGCGGCAGCCGCACCAGCCCGCCTTGACGAAGTTGCCCCCTTCCACGCCCTTGAGGATGCCGTCCACGCTGTCTGCGGTGACGACGCGCTTTTCCTTGCGTTCGCGCGCGAGGGCGAGCAGGTTGGACTGGATCTCTTTGAGCAGCTCCTGCACCGTCTGCGCGGCGTTTTCCAGAGAGACTTCCTTCTTTTCGTGGGTATCCCTGCGGACGAGCACCATCTTGCCCGCTTCGATGTCGCGCGGCCCCAGCTCGATGCGCAGGGGCACGCCCTTCATTTCCCACTCGTTGAACTTCCAGCCGGGGCTGTTGTCCGAGACGTCCGCATCCGCGCGGATGCCCGCCGCAAGCAGGTCGGCCTTGAGTTTTGCCGTCGCTTCCAGAACGCCCTCTTTTTTCGCCGCGATGGGGACGATGATCGCCTGGATGGGCGCCACCACGGGCGGCAGGATGAGGCCGCGCGCGTCGCCGTGCGACATGATGAGCGCGCCGATGAGGCGGGTGGAAACACCCCACGAGGTGGTGTAGCCGTATTTATGCGTGCCGTCCTTGTCCAGGAACTGGATGTCGAACGCCTTGGCAAAGTTCTGGCCGAGGTAGTGAGAAGTGCCTGCCTGCAGGCTCTTTCCGTCGTGCATCATGGCTTCCATGCCGAAGGTGGCGACGGCGCCCGCAAACTTTTCCTTTTCCGTCTTTCTGCCCGTAAACACGGGGATGGCGAGGCAGGTCTCCGCAAATTCCTTATACACGCCCAGCATTTTCATCGTCTCTTCCATCGCCTCTTCCTCGGTGGCGTGGACGGTGTGACCTTCCTGCCACAGAAATTCGCTGGTGCGCAGGAAGGGACGGGTGGTCTTTTCCCAACGGACGACGTTTGCCCACTGGTTGATGAGGATGGGCAGGTCGCGGTAGGACTGCAGCCACTTGGAATACATTTCCCCGATGATGGTTTCGCTGGTGGGACGGATGACGAGGGGTTCGGCAAGCGTTTCCCCGCCGCCCACGGTGACGACGGCAACTTCGGGCGCAAAGCCTTCCACGTGTTCCGCTTCGCGCGTCATGAAGCTGTACGGAATGAGGAGCGGGAAATAGGCGTTCTGATGCCCTGTCGCCTTAAAGCGTTTGTCCAGCTCCTTCTGAATATTTTCCCAGATGGCATACCCGTACGGGCGGATGACCATGGTTCCCTTGACGGGGCCGTAATCGACGAGTTTGGTCTTTAAAACGACGTCCGTGTACCAGCGGGGGAAATCCGTTTCGATGTCCGCGATCTGGTTGACGAACTGTTCCTTGTCCTTTGCCATAAAATCCTCCCAAAAAAACAAAATATGATACTTTCCGAATGATTATACCATATTTTTCTGATGATTTCAATTTATTTTGAGCGCCGTGCGCCCTTTTTTCAGTCGTTGCGCAGTTCTTTGGTTTTCCAGATGACGGCAACGGCGCCGGGGCCGACGTGCGAGCCGATGACGGGCCCCATGATGGAGATCTCGGGGCGGTAGCCCCAGCGCTGTTCGATGAGCCGCGCCAGCTCCTGCGCGTCCCCTTCCGCATCCGTGTGGACGATGCGGATCATGCGGTTGTCCTCTTCGGGCGGCAGTTTTTCCATGCGGGCGAGCGTGCTTGCAAACGCCTTTTTCATGCCCTTGCACTTTTCGAGGACGGTGAGTTTCCCCTCCTGCGTGAAGGAAAGAACGGGCTTGACTTTGAGGAGCGTTCCCGCCGCGGCGGCGACGGCGGACACCCTTCCGCCGCGCTTTAAGTAAAACAGATCGTTGGCGATGATGCCGTACTGGATGTGCAGGGGCATTTCCCGCAGGGCAGACGCCGTTTCCGCGGCGCTCTTGCCCTCCGCGCGCAGGCGCACCGCCTCGCGCACCAGCGCGCCCTGGCCGATGGTGGCCGCCAGAGAATCGACGGGGTAAATTTTACAGCCAGGATGCTTTTGTTCCGCTTCCGCAGCCGCCTGCGCCGCCACGTTGGCCGTGGGAGAAAGCCCGCCCGACAAGGAGACGTGAACGATCTCTTTCGCACCCGCGGCGATCAGCTTTTCAAAGTGGGAAAGGTGCGCCTCGTGATTGAGCATGGACGTGCGGGAAAATCCGCCCGCACGCAGCTGCGCGTAAAAGTCCACATATTGGGAATATTCCGTAAAGGAATCTTCGTGTTCGGTGAGTAAGCCGTCCTTGTCCATCGTGTAGCGGAGCGGAACGACGGCGATTTCGTTCTGCACGACATAGTCACTGTACAAGTCGCAAGTAGAATCGCTGGAAATGACAAATGTTTGCATATGACCTCTCTCTTATTCCGTGCGCACCTCGGCGCTCTTCCAGATGACGGCGACGGCGCCCGGGCCGACGTGCGAGCCGATGACGGGCCCCATGATGGTGACGTCGGGTTGGAAACCCCAGCGCTCCGTGATCATGGCGGCGAGATCGTTCGCCTCCTTTTCGGCGTCCGTATGTACGATCCAGATAAGCCTGTTTTCCTCCACGGGCGGATACTTTTCCATCTTGGCAAGCGCGCCCGCAAACGCCTTTTTCATGCCGCGGCACTTGTCCACGACGACGAGCTTGCCCTCGTTGTTGAAGGTGAGCACGGGTTTGACCTGCAAAAGCGAACCCGCTACCGCCGCAATGGTGGACACCCTGCCCCCTCTCTTTAAATAGAACAGGTCGTTGGCGATGATGTCGTACTGAATGTGGAAGCGGAGATCGTTGACGTAATCGTAAGCTTCCTGCACCGTTTTGCCCTCATTGCGCAGGCGGAGCGCCGCGCGCACGAGCGCGCCCTGACCGATGGTGGCGGAGAGGGAATCGACGGCGAGCAGGTTGAAATCGGGATAATCCTTTTTGATGTCCGCCGCCGCTTTCTGCGCCACGGTGACGGTGGGAGAAAGTCCGCTGGAAATGGTGAAGTGCAAAACGTCCTTTGCCCCCTCCTTTGCCAGCTTTAAAAAGTGGTTGTAATGGCTCTCGTAATTGAGCATGGATGTGCGCGAGAATGCGCCGCCGCGCAGGCGGTTATAAAAATCCACGTACTGAGAATAGTCTGTGAACGCGTCCACGCCTTCCGTAAACTGCCCGTTTTCCTCAAAGACAAAATTCAGGCTGACAAAGCGAATGTCGTTCTCTTTGACGAAATCGGCGTACAGGTCACAGGTGGAGTCTGTAGACAAAATAAATTTGTACATGATCTGACCTCTGATAATTTTCGGGTATATACCCTGTTTCATTATACCATAAGATCTTTGCAGGCGCAACTTTTTGTTAATGAAATTCAACAATTCGGGAGGGAAGAAAAATCTGCCTTTGCGGAGGGCGGATTTTGCAAAATCGGCTCTCTTT
The DNA here is from genome assembly GCA_019114245.1 of Candidatus Borkfalkia faecipullorum. Classification (GTDB taxonomy): domain Bacteria; phylum Bacillota; class Clostridia; order Christensenellales; family Borkfalkiaceae; genus Borkfalkia; species Borkfalkia faecipullorum. Next base: position 12,688 of record DXFX01000080.1, read on the forward strand.
TTTCATGAAAAAAACTTGTAAATCGGGGGAAAATACAGTATAATAGAAAGCATGAACAGCGATACGAAAAAATTTACCGATAAGACAGACTGGATGAGCCTGAAAAGCGGCACGGACGTGCGCGGCGTTGCCCTGGAAGGCGTGGCGGGAGAGCCCGTCAACCTCACGGACGAAGCCGTTTCGGCCATTGTTAAGGCTTTTTGCTTCCGCCTTGCCCGCGATTTAGGCAGGGACAAGCTGACCGTTGCCGTGGGACACGATTCCCGCCTTTCCGCACAGCGGATCTCCGATTGCGTGTGCGGCGCGCTGACGCAGAGCGGGTGCGACGTCATCTTTACGGGGCTTTCCTCTACCCCGTCCATGTTCATGCTGCTGCAGGACAAGGACTTTGACGCGGACGCTTCCGTCATGATCACGGCCAGCCACCTGCCCTACAACAAGAACGGGCTGAAATTTTTCCTGCCCTCGGGCGGGCTGGAAGGCAGCGACGTTGCGGACATCCTCACCCTCGCAAGCGAGGGAAAGGCGCTTTCCGCATCCCGCAAAGGGACCGTGCGCAAGGAGAGCTTCCTCGACCGTTACTGCGCGGGGCTCGTCCGCTTTGTGCGCGAAAAGACGGGAAAAGAGAAACCCCTTGCGGGCAAAAAGATCGTCGTGGACGCGGGCAACGGCGCGGGCGGCTTTTATGTGGAAAAGGTTTTACAGCCCCTCGGCGCGGACACGGAAGGAAGCCAGTTCCTGGAACCGGACGGGCGCTTCCCCAACCATATCCCCAACCCCGAAAATAAAGACGCCATGCGCGCGATTTCCGAATGCGTGAAGAAAAACAAGGCGGATTTCGGGATCATCTTCGATACGGACGTAGACCGCGCGGGCGCGGTGGACGCCAAGGGCGAGGAGATCAACCGCAACAGGCTGATCGCCCTCATTTCCGCCATTCTGCTCTCCGAAAAGCCGGGGACGATCGTCACCGATTCGGTGACCAGCGACGGACTGGCGCAATTTATCGCAAACCACGGCGGCAAACACTGCCGCTATCAGCGCGGTTACAAAAACGTGATAGACAAATCCAAAGAGCTGAACGAGGCGGGGGAATATTCCCCTCTCGCCATCGAGACCAGCGGACACGCCGCCCTCAAAGAGAATTATTTCCTGGACGACGGCGCCTATCTGGTGACGCGCATCCTCATTTCTCTCGCAAAGCTTTCCGAAGAGGGAAAAGAGATCTCCGACCTCATCGCCGACCTCCCCGAACCCCTGGAAACGGCGGAAGTGCGGCTGGGATTCACCCCCGCGGGCAAGCCCGATTTCAAAACCATCGGCGCGCGCGCGATCGAAGAGATCAAGGAAGCCGCGCCCGCCATGGGACTGAAACTTGCCCCCGACAATTACGAGGGCGTGCGCATCAATTTCGGGAAAGGTCAGGGCGACGGCTGGGCGCTCATCCGCATGAGCCTGCACGAACCCATCCTCCCCATCAACTTTGAAAGCGACGCCAAGGGCGGATGCAAGGCGATCGCGCACAAACTTGCCGAACTTTTGCAGCCGTATGCGGAAAAAATAGACCTTACCAAACTCAAAGAGTACATCAAAAACGCCTGACAGGGCATTTATCCATAAGAAAACTATTTTTACAAGGAGATCATAAAGCAATGAACGTTCGTGAACAGACGGTAAACGCCATCCGCGTCCTCTCGGCAGAGGCGATCCAGAAGGCAAATTCCGGACACCCCGGCCTGCCCCTCGGCAGCGCACCCATCGGGTACACCATCTTTGCGGATTTTCTCAAATTCAATCCCAAGGACACCAAATGGGACGACCGCGACAGGTTTGTTTTGTCCGCAGGGCACGGTTCCATGCTCCTCTATTCGCTTCTGTATCTGTTCGGATACGACATTTCCAAGGAAGATCTGATGAACTTCCGCCAGCTGGGCTACAAGACGCCCGGCCACCCCGAATACGGCCACACGCCCGGCGTGGAGACGACCACGGGCCCGCTCGGCCAGGGCATCGGCAACGCCGTGGGTATGGCGCTTGCGGAAGCGCATCTCGCCGCGACCTTCAACCGCGAAGGGTTCCCCGTCGTAGACCACTACACCTACGCGCTGTGCGGCGACGGATGCCTGGAAGAAGGGATCTCCTACGAGGCCTGCTCCTTTGCGGGAATGCAGAAGCTGGGAAAACTCATCCTCTTCTACGATGACAACGACATCACCATCGAAGGAAGCACGGACATCACCTTCAAAGAGGACGTTGCCATGCGCTTCAAGGCGCAGGGCTGGCAAGTCCTGAAAGTGGACGACGCAAACGACCTCGACCTGCTGCGCCGCACCGTCCGCAAGGCAAAGGCGGACACGGAGCGCCCTTCCCTCATCATCTGCAAGACGGTGATCGGGTACGGCTCGCCGCTGGCGGGTTCGCAGGAATGCCACGGCGCGCCCCTCGGTGTGGAAAACCTGAAAAAACTCAAAGAAAACCTCGGCTGGACGTACGCTCCCTTTGAAGTCCCCGACGAAGTGATGCAGCACTGCGCTTCCATCGCGCGCCGCGGCGTCACCCGCCAGGGAAAATGGAAGAAGATGTTCAAGGAATACGAGGCGGCTTACCCCGAACTTGCGGCGCAGTACAAACAGTACATGAGCGGCGAGATGCCCGACCTGAAAAACAACGCGTCCCTGTTTGAGTTCACCAAGGGAGAAGCCACCAGAAGCGCGAGCTTTACCGTTTTGAACAAGCTTGCGGATCTCCTGCCCAACCTGATCGGCGGTTCTGCCGACCTGGCGCCTTCCAACAAATCCAACATGAAAAAGCGCGGCGACTTCACCCCCGAGGACAGGACGGGTTCCAACCTGCACTTCGGTATCCGCGAACACGCCATGGCGGCGATCACCAACGGCATTCAGCTGCACGGCGGATTGCAGGCATACTGCGCTACCTTCTTTATTTTCTCCGATTACATGAAACACGCCATGCGCCTTTCCGCGCTGATGCACCTGCCCGTGACCTACATTCTCACGCACGACTCCATCGGCGTGGGCGAGGACGGCCCTACCCACGAACCCGTGGAACAGCTGATCGCGCTGCGCTCTATCCCCAACATGAAAGTGTACCGTCCCGCGGACGGCAGGGAGACCGCGGCGGCATGGGTCTCCGCACTGACGGGGACTTCCCCTACCTGCCTCGTGCTGAGCAGACAGAATCTGCCCCTGTACGAAAATTCGGGCATGGACGCGCTGAAAGGCGGCTACATCCTCGCCGACAGCGAAAAGGAAACGCCCGACGTGCTCCTCATTGCCAGCGGTTCGGAAGTGGAACAGTGTATGCAGGCAAAAGAGCTGCTCAAAGGCAAGGGAGTGGACGCGCGCGTCGTTTCCATGCCCTGCATGGAAGAGTTTGAAAAACAGCCGCAGGCCTACAAGGACGAAGTTCTGCCGCCCGAAGTGAAGGCGCGCGTGTGCGTGGAAGCGGGTTCCCCCTATTCCTGGTACAAATACGCGGGAGATTGCGGCGAGATCATCGGCATGACCACCTTCGGCGCCAGCGCACCCGCGCACAAGCTGTTTGAAATGTTCGGCTTCACCGCGGAAAACGTTGTGGAAAAAGCGTTCCGCTCCATCAACAAAATTTAAAAAAATATACAGTAAAATCACGGGGACGCCGCAAACGAGCGGCGTCCCCTCTTTTTGTGTGCAAAATCTTTGTTTAAAACCTTGACAAACTATCCCCCGAATCACTATAATGAAAGCAACTTTTAACCGGAAGGTAAAACATGAAAAAATTTTTCTCGATTCTGACCATACTCTGTCTCTGTCTTTCCTTCGGGATGCTGGCCGCCTGCGGCGGAGGAACAAAGAACGATGACAAGACGCAGGATACGGAATATACGATCACCGCGCAGAGCGAGGGCTGCTCCTTTGACGGCATCCCCGCTCAGGCAAAAGAGGGCGACAAGATCTCCTTCACCGTGAGCGTATCCGACAGCCTGAAAACGGTTGAGAAAGTGATGGCCAACGATACCGAATGCACCTTTGCGGACGGGAAGTATTCCTTCACCATGCCCGCACAGAACGTGCAGGTGACGGCAACCGTCGGCTATGTGCAGAAAGAAATTCTCAGCGACGACGCCCTTTTGTGGAGCGCCAACGTCCCCTCGCAGATCTGCAAGGCGAGAGAGGAGGACGGCAGCTGGCCCTATCAGATGGTGCATTTTGAATTTTCCGAACCCAAGAATGTAGGATACGAAGGGAACGTGACGGTCACTTCCCTGAACCCCGAAATCATTCCGCAGAGCGCGCTGACCGAACTTTACACAAATAAACTGGACAATTATAACGGATTTTGCGACTACGGCTCCTTCAGAATTTCCCTCGACGAAGTTTCCCTGGGTACCGCCTACATAGCCGTCCATGCAAAGACCTCCAGCGTGACCCCCATCGACGCGACGATCATCAAAAAGATCGAAGTGGTAAACTACGGGGAATTGCAGGAAGAAACCTGGCAGGAAAGCGTGGAAGTAGACCTCAGCAGGGTGTACGACGAATACAAGGACAACAACATCAAGATCCAGATCAGCGACCGGGATCATCAGTACGGAACTCCGAGCAGGACAGTGACCGTTGCCGCAACGGCGGACGTCAGGACGGTCACCTTCGACTATATCCCCAACCACAACTACTCCATCACCGTGTACTACGGCGAAAGCCCTACTCTTGTTTTCTTTACGCTCAATGAAAGCGTGACCGCAAACGCAACTTATCAGAACGGAGACCTCGTCTTTACGCAGGAAGGCGTGACCATCTCGGTCGACGTAGTTTCCGTAGAATAATCGCTTTTCAGACGGAGCCGCGCAAACTTGCGCGGCTCCGCTTTTGAAAAGGGGCGCCGCATTTTTGCGGCGCCCCTTTTTGCCTTTTAAGATTTGAGATACTTCATTGACCAGAAGGCGACCGCCTTGCAGCCTTTTTTGTACTTGATGTTTTTGCCCTTGGTGGTGCGGTCCTCGATGGTGATGTCCTCTTCCGTGTCCGCCTGCACAAGTGTTCCGTCGTCCATCTGAACGGCAAACTTGTACGGTTCGGTGACGTAATCGGAATAGACGACCTTGCGCCCCTTGCCGAGATCGACGATCTTTATGCCCTTTCTGTACCGCGCCATCGGATCCACCTGCGACGCGATGACCTTTTTGATGGTGTTGCCGTCCGTTGCGACGATGATCTCCCCTTCGCCGTCGATCTGCCCCGCGTACACGACGTAGTCGCCCTCCGCAAGGTTGATGCCTCGCACGCCCGCGGAGATCCTGCCCTGGGTGGGAATGTCGTTTTTATACGCATTCAGGCACATACCCTGCGCCGTGACAAAGAACAGCGTGGTGGTGGGGTCGGGATCGTCCTGTTCGATGCCGATGATCTCGTCCCCCTCGTTGACCTTGGCCGCCTGGAAAGCGTATTTGAGAATGTTGTACTCCTTCCAGTCCGTCTTTTTGACGTAGCCGAGCTTGGAATAGAACAGCAGGCTGCCCTTGGGCATCTTTTCGCCCACTTCGCAGAAGTAGACGGGCTTTTCCCCTTCCAGCGCGTCGGGGCAGAGATCTTTGTACGCCATTCCCTTGCCCTTGAGCTTGCCGGGTTCGACGTCCTCGAAGTCGATCTTGTAGCAGTTGCCCATGTTGGTGAAGGAATAGACGATCTTGTCCGTTTCCGTGCGCAGGGAGAGGCGGATGATGTCCGAAAGGGTGGATTTTTCGCCGATGTTCTTATCCGACATATTGAAATTCTTTTCGGTGACCACCTTGACGGTGTCGTCCGCGGTGTAGACGAGCACGCATTTTTCGGAGGGGCGCACGTCGTCGAATTTTTCCACCTTGATCTCGGTGACGTCGAACACGAGATTGCTCTTTCTCTCGCTCTTGTACTGTTTTTTGATCTCTTTGAGCTCGTTTGCCACCACTTCCATCTGCAGTTTCTTGCTTTCGACGATGGCGGTGAGGCGGGCGATCAGCTTTTTCAGCTCTTCCAGTTCCTGTTCCAGCTTGTAAATTTCCAGTTTGGTGAGGCGGGCGAGCCTGAGATCGAGGATTGCCTGCGCCTGGCGCTCGGAGAGATCGAACCTTTCGCGCAGGCGCTGCCTTGCCACGGGAACGCTCTCGCTGGTCTTGATGATCTCGATGACCTCGTCGATGTTGCGCACGGCGATGATCAGCCCTTCGAGGATATGGCAGCGCTCCTTCGCCTGCGCGAGGTCGTATTTCGTGCGGCGCAGCACCACTTCGCGCTGGTACGCCACATAATATTTGATGATGTCCAGAAGTCCCATCTGCTGGGGCTTGCCCTCGGCAATGGCGACCATGTTGATGCCGAACGTGCATTCGAGGTCGGTATATTTGTACAGTGCGGCGAGAATTTTGTCCACGTCCGCGTCTTTTTTGACCTTGATGACGGCGCGCATCCCGTTGCGGTCGGATTCGTCCGTGATCTCGGAGATCCCGCCCAAAATGTCCTTTTTCTCCTCGCGCAGTTCGGCGATCTTGGTGAGCAATTTTGCCTTGTTCACCTGGTAGGGAAGTTCGGTGATGACGATGAGCTTTTTGTCGTTGTCCCCTTCCTCCACGTTGACCTTGGCGCGCAGGAGGATCTTGCCCTTGCCCGTCTGGTACGCCTGCACCAGCTCGTTTGCGACGATGTAGCCGCCCGTGGGAAAATCGGGCGCCTTGATGTACTTCATCATCTCAAACAGCTTGATCTTGGGATTGTCGATATAGGCGACGATGCCGTCGATGACCTCTCCCAGATTGTGCGGCGGGATATTGGTGGCAAGGCCCACCGCAATGCCCGACGCGCCGTTGACCAGCAGGTTGGGGAATCTGCCTGGCAGCGTTTCCGGTTCCTTCAAACTGTCGTCAAAGTTGAGGGTAAAGCGGACGGTATCCTTTTCGATGTCGCGCAGAAGTTCAAGCGCGAGCGGTTCCAGCCTGGCTTCCGTATAACGCATGGCGGCAGCGGGATCGCCGTCCACCGAGCCGAAGTTGCCGTGTCCGTTGACCAGCGTCATGCGCATATTGAAATCCTGCGCCATGCGCACCATCGCGTCGTACACGGAGGAGTCGCCGTGCGGGTGATATTTACCCATGCAGTCGCCGACGATACGCGCGCTCTTTTTGTGCGGCTTGTCGGGCGTCAGGCCCATGTCGTACATGGTGTACAGGATCCTGCGCTGAACGGGCTTCAGCCCGTCCTCCACGCGCGGCAGCGCGCGGTCGAGAATGACGTATTCCGCATACGGGAGCATGGAATTGGGCAGCACCTCTTCCAGGGGCGTCAGAAACAGACTGCCCTTGGGTTCTTCCTGCGGCGGGAGTTCGTTTTCGCCGTTGTTTTTTCTCTTTTTTGCCATACGTCCCTCCCGTTAAATGTTCACGCGGTCGATAAAAGTATCGATCTTGTTGAAGTTTGCGTTCTGCGCCAGAAATTCCTTGCGCGCCTCCACGCGGTCGCCCATGAGAGCCGTGACCATCTGTTCCGCTTCCGCCGCGTCCTCGATGTTCACCTGAATGAGGTTGCGGTGCGCGGGGTCCATCGTCGTGTCCCAAAGCTGATCGGCGCTCATTTCGCCCAGCCCTTTATACCGCTGGATCTGATACCCCTTGCCCACGATCTCGATCTTCTTCTGCAGTTCGGCATCGTCGTAAGCGTATTCCACGACGTCCTTTTTGTACACCTTGTACAGAGGGGGCATTCCGATATACACGTGGCCGTTGTTGATGAGTTCGCGCATATAGCGGAAAAAGAATGTGAGCAGAATGCAGCGGATGTGCATCCCGTCCTGGTCGGCATCGGAGAGGATGATGACCTTATGATATTTGAGGTCGTCCATGCAGAAATCGCCGCCGTAGCCCGCACCCAGCGCGGAAATGATGGTGCGGATCTCCTCGTTGGCGAGCACCTGTTCGATGCGTTTTTTCTCTACGTTGAGCGGTTTTCCGCGCAAAGGCAGGATCGCCTGCGTCTGGCGCACGCGCGCCTGTTTGGCGGTGCCGCCTGCCGAATCGCCCTCGACGATAAACAGCTCGTTGAGTTCGGGTTTCTTGCCCGTGCAGGCGGCAAGCTTGCCCACCAGCGTGAGGTTGTCGATAGAGTTTTTGGCACGCGCGACTTCCTTTGCCTGCCGCGCCGCAATGCGCACGCGCGCCGCGTTCTGCGCTTTTTTGATGATCTCTTCAAAGACGGGCTTGTTTTCCGGCTTGGCAAACAGGGCGTTCATCCCCTCTACCGTCGCCGTCTCCACGGGAACGCGCGCCTCGGCGTTGCCGAGTTTGGTCTTGGTCTGCCCCTCAAACTGCACGTTTTTCATCTTGATGGACAAAATCGCCGTCAGTCCCTCGCGAAAATCCTCGCCCAGAAGGTTGGGGTCCTTGTCTTTGAGCATCCCCAAAGAGCGCGCAACGTCGTTGAGGCTCTTGGTCAGGCCCGTGCGGAAGCCCGTTTCGTGGAATCCGCCTTCGGGCGTAGGAATGTTGTTGACAAAGGAAAACAGGCTCTCGGTAAATTCGCCCGTATGCTGCATGGCAAACTCGATGAGGATGCCTTCCTTTTCCGTCTTGTACCCGATGGGGTTGAGATACAGCGGCGTTTTGCCCTCGTTGAGATACGTGGCAAAATCGTGCAGGCCTCCGTCGAATTTGTAATTGACGACAATGGGTTTCTTGTCCTCGGGGACGCGCTCGTCCACGAGATTGATCTCCAGCCCCTTGTTGAGGAACGCCAGCTCTTTCAAACGCTTGGACACTGCGTCAAAGTTGAAATTCACCGAATCGAACACCGTCGGATCCGGCTTGAAACGCACCAGCGTTCCCTTTTTGTCCGTCTTTTGTTTGGTGTCTTTGAGGTGTTCCTCGGGGACACCGGACATATATTTCCCCTTCTTTTCGTCGTAATAGGAATGGAAAGACATGGTGTACACGGTGCCGCGGTACACCTCCACTTTCAGCCATTCGGAAAGGGCGTTGGTGACGGACGCACCCACGCCGTGCAGGCCGCCCGAAAAAGAATAGTTGTGCTCGTCAAACTTTCCGCCCGCGTGCAGCTGCGTGAACACGACCTCCACGCCCGAAACGCCCGTTTTGGGGTGAATATCGGTGGGGATGCCCCTGCCGTTGTCCTCGACAGACGCGCTCCCGTCCTTATAGAGCTTTACTTCCACGCGGTCGGCATAGCCGTTTGCCGCCTCGTCGATGGCATTGTCGACGATCTCCCACAGAATGTGGTGCAATCCCTTGACGCCCGTGGAACCGATGTACATTCCGGGACGCAGGCGCACCGCATCCAATCCTTCGAGTATGGTGATATCCTCTGCACTGTATTTCTTATCTGCCATTGCTTCCTCCGTACAACATATACGCGGCGATCTGAAAATACGCCCCTACTATACACACATTATACCATATCTTGCGTTTTTTTTCAATCAAAATGCACAAAAAACCCGCATTTTTTGCGTTTCCGCCCGCACAGAAAAAAGGCTGTACGACAGCCCTTTTTTTGCGTTTTTCCGCCTTCGGCGCAAAAAAAATGCGGCGCCCGCCGACGGCGGGCGCCGACTGAAAACTTTTCAGCGGCTGCGGCACTCCACGCTCTTTAAAAAAGCGGAGATCTCGCGCATTGCCTCTTCAAAATGTTCGGGTTCGTTTAAAAATTCGTGGCGGCTGCCCTCGATGAGGTGCATACTCACCCGCTTCATACCCTGTTTTTTGTAAAATTCGTACAGCTTTTTTACGCCCTTCGCCCCGCCTACGGGGTCGTCCGCCCCCGACAGCAGAAGCACGGGCAGTTCCGTCTCCAGGCGGCGCGCATTTTCCTTTTTATACAGCCCCGAAAGCCCCTTGAAAAAGCAGGAATAAAAATTGTTGCTGCACACAAAGTTGCAGAAAGGGTCTTCCCGATACTTTTCGTTGCTCTCGCGGTTTGTGGAGAGCCACTGCCATTCCCCTTCCCCGATCTTTTTGTCGTACCCGCCGAACACGACGGAATTGACCAGCTTTGCGGGCGCGTCCTTGCCTTTAAACGTACCGCCGATGCAGGAGAGCAGTCTGCCCATGGCGACGGCGGCTGCGTTCTGGCGGGAGCTCCCCGCGATCACCGCGCCGTCGATAAAGCGGGAAAAGCGTTCGAGAAACGCCTGCGTTAAAAAAGAACCGTAAGAAAACCCGAAAAGCACATAGCGTATGCCCGCATACTTTTTGCCGTAATGCCCGGCTATGCCCGCCATGTCTTTGAGGGTATCTTCAAACATATCCCCTTCGGCATAACCGGGGGTGTCCGCGCCCGTATCCCCGTGGCCGCGGTGATCGTCCGCCACCACGATATACCCCAGATCGTTGAGCGCGCGCGCAAACTTTTCGTAACGCGCCCCGTATTCGTTCATGCCGTGCGCGATCTGCACCACGCCCGCAGGATCGGAAACGTCCACCCATTCCCGCACAAAGATGTTTTTCCCGTCATAAGACTGAAAGACCATACGTACACTCCCTCCCTGTCCCAATATTGTACCACACTTTTGCGCGTTTGTAAAGGGAACGCAAAAAAATTGCCCCGTTTTCTTATATTTTGCAAAAAAGCAAAATATACTAATCGCATGGGAGGAACTATGAAAAAAATAGTGCTCACGGGCGGAGGAAGCGCGGGACACGCGGTTCCCAACCTCGCCCTTCTGCCCCTTTTGCAGGGGCGCTACGACGTGCGTTACCTCGGCACGGACGGCGTGGAAAAACGCATTTTTGCCCCGACGGGCATCCCTTTTTACACCATTTCCGCCGTCAAACTCGTGCGCGGGAGCGTGACAAAAAATCTGCTCCTGCCCGTGCGGCTCTTGCAGAGCGTGCGGCAGGCGCGCCGCGTCCTTCAGGAGATCGCGCCCGACCTCGTCTTTTCCAAAGGCGGATACGTCGCCCTGCCCGCCGTTCTGGCGGCAAAAAAGCTGGGCATTCCCGTCCTGACGCACGAATCCGACCTCACCCCCGGGCTTGCCAACAGACTGATCGCGCGCAGGTGCCGCGCCGTCCTCACCGCTTTCCCCGAAACGGCACAGCGGCTGAAAAACGCAAAGTTTACGGGTTCGCCCGTGCGGCAGGAACTGTTTGAAGCGGACAGAAACGCCGCCCTGAAAAAATACGGATTTTCGGGAGAAAGGCCCGTCCTGCTCTGTTTCGGAGGGGGAAGCGGGAGCGCGGCCATCAATGCCGCCCTGGACAAAGCCCTGCCCGATCTTTTGAAAAAATGGGACGTCCTGCACATCCGCGGAAAGGGGGTATTTGACAAAAAACAGGGGTACGTCCCCCTCGAATACGAACAAGACATGGCTTCCGCCTATGCCTGCGCGGACTTTGTCCTGTCCCGTGCGGGCGCAAACACGCTGTTTGAACTGCTCGCCCTGAAAAAGCCCGCCCTGCTCATTCCGCTGGAAAACCGCCGCTCTCGCGGCGACCAGGCGCAAAACGCCGCCTACTTCCTGCAAAGGGGACTTTGCCGCGTTCTGCCCGAAAAACAGCTTTCTCCACAGCGCCTGAAAGAAGAGCTTTCCCTGCTTGCCGCGGACAAAGATCTGCCCGCCCGACTGGCACGCGCCCCCTTTACCCCCGCCAACGAGAGGATCGTGCGGGAAATCCGGGCTGTTTTACAGCCGTAATCTATCTGTAAAAAGGCGCCCGTCCCGCGTACCGCGGGGCGGACAGTGAAATAAAAAAGTGGGCGCATTTGAAAAATGCGCCCACTTTTTACTATACGTTATACGTTTTTGACGACAAAACCAAATCTCTTTAAAAACTCTGCGGAGAGAGGGAGCCATGTGCGTATATGGCGGAACATGGGGTCGGAAACGTCCCCTTCGTTGACTTCCTCGTCGCAGGTCGACATACCGTGCCACCCGTCCGCATAGATATGCAGCTCCGCGGGGACGCCCGCCTTGTGCAATGCGCTGTACAAAAGGATGGAATTTTCCACGGGCACGCAATCGTCCGGCGAGTTCGCCCAAATAAAGGAAGGCTTTGCGGAAGGGCGCACTTTTTTGTCCAGAGAGTAATCCTTTCTGTCCACGAGGTCCGCACAGAGATTGTCAAACGATCCGACGTGCGCAACAGCTTTGTCGCTGCTGACGACTGGATAGGAGTACACGGACGCATCGGGACGGATGCGTTCGCATTCCTCACCCCACATCGCTTTCAGCGCGGGATCGTCCCAAAGCAGGGAAATACAGCCGCAAAGATGTCCGCCTGCAGAAAAGCCGATGGCTGCTATGTGTTCGCCGTCAATATTGAGCTTGTCCGCTTCGCGGCGCAGATACATCATCGCCATACCCGCCTGTACAAGGGGAACGGGATAACGGTGCGCAGGCGCAATGTCGTAATCCAAGACAAAGCAATCAAATCCCTGCGCAAGGTATTGCAGCGCGATGGGTTCGCCCTCCCTCTGCGAAACAAAACAATACCCGCCGCCGGGGAAAATCAGGATGGCGGGGCGCGTCTTGCGCACGTTCATCTCGGTGACGACCATGTGGCGGAAAGAATAGAGATACCCCTTTTCTTCCCCCTTGCGCTCTACGCCTGCCCATTTGTACAAGTCAATTTTTTCCGTGATCATTTTCTTCTCCTTAAAATAAAGAGACCTTTTCCGATCTCCATGAGTACTTCGTCCGTGAACCGTTTTCAAACCGTGCGGTACGGCGTTTTCCGCTTGTCCCCCTGTTCTTTTCGATTCCCCTCTATTCTATGCAAAGAAAGGGCAAAAGTCAACAGTTTGAGAAAAAAATTTGCGATTATTCGTATTCTGTGTAATCGCGCCTGGATTTATCGTTTTTGCACACGGGACGCCCGCCTTTCAGATCGACGAAAATGACGTCCTCCCCGATCTTGGAAACGCTGCGAAGGGGGATAAACAGATCGTTCCTGTGCAGAAAGGAAAATTTTCCGCCGGGCACAACGATCCCGAAAAATTTCCCCTCCGGAAAACTGAATACGACGTCGCACGGCCTGCCCAGATTTTTCCCGTCCGCAAGATTGATGACGGGCTTTACGCGCAACTCCCGAAAGGATATTTCCATAGCACTCCTTTGCCGCTTGCCTGCGGCCCTTTTTTTCATTGTATGCAAAGGAGGAAAAAATGCTGCCTGTCCGCGCAAAAGAAAAATCCCGACAGGGAATTTACTCCGCCAAAGCCTGTAAGGCTTTTCTGGCTGCTTCCTTCTACCGGGATAGTTTTAAAATCCGAACAGTTCGTCCGCCACTTCGCGGATCTTTTTTGCCGTTTCCTGCACCTCTCTGCGGCTCTGCACAACGGCGATCTTCTCTTCTTTGCCCAGCCGCTCAAAGAGTTCAAAGTATTTTTTTCGGACGCGCTCCATATTGTCCAGCTTTTCGTACCGCTCCGTACTGCCCCGCCTGCTCACCCTGCCGAGGCTGACCTGCGGGTCGATGTCGATATAAATGTTGATGTCTGGGCGAAGAAGCTCGGCGCACATTGCGTTCGCCTGTATTACCCAATCCAGACTGACGTGCGCCCCGTTGTAGGCGTACGAAGAGAGATAATACCGATCGGAAAGCACCGTGATCCCCGCCTCTATTTTGGAAAGGATCCCGTTGACGGGATTGTTCAGATGGTCCAGTCTGTCCGCCACAAACAGCGCCGCGATCGTCTTTTCGTCGGCGGGGATCCTGCCCGTCATGCACTGGTGCAGAACGGAACCGATCGGGCCGTCCGTAGGCTCGCAAGTCGTGTACACGGACACCCCCTTCTCCCGCAGATAGTTTGCAAGCAGCTTGATCTGCGTGCTCTTTCCGCTGCCGTCTATCCCTTCAAATACAATAAATTTTCCTCTCTGCATGGCAAGCAAACCTTCCTTCGTTTCTGTCCCATCTACTCTACCACAAAAGCAAGAAAATTTCAAGCGGTTTGAACGCCCCGCTTTCAAAGCTCCGATTTTTCAAAAAATTTCCGACACCGCAGGGTCATTCTTCCGCTTGCTCGATCTGCATCTCCAGCCCGCAGGAGGAGAGAAATTCCACGGAAAGATCCAGCCATTTTCCCACGTGCGCCAAAAGATCGCTGTGCTGTGTGCTCCTCCGCACTTCGGGACTGCACACCGAAAGGCCGTGATTGCCCTCACGGAAAATATGCAGCTCCGCCGCCACCCCCGCCGAAACGTACGCCTCGTACAGGCGGACGGAATTGCTCACGGGAACGGAATTGTCGTCGCTCGTCGTCCAGATAAAGGCGGGAGAACAGGCAGAACTCACTTTATCGTCATACTGATACTCTTTTCGGTCCAGCTTCCCGTTGCAGAAATTGTCGATCGAGTCTACAGGCCCCTCCCCTTCATGATCGTCGTAAACGACGGCATAGCCGTACACCGAAGCATCGGGGCGCACTTTTTTCCACTCGTCGCCGAACAGGCGGCGAATTGCGGGATCATCCGGCAAAACGGAAATACACCCGAGCAGATGCCCGCCTGCCGAAAAGCCGATGGCGGCGACACAGTTTTCCAGCGTGTCTGTCTCCTGCGCGGTTTTGCGAATATACATCATCGCCATCGCCGCCTGTTCCAATGTGTACGGATAGGTGTGCGGCAGAACGTCATAGTCCAGCACGAACGCATTGAACCCTTTCTGAAAATAATACAGCGCCACGGGCTCCGCTTCGTAAGGAGAAACAAATTTATATGAGCCGCCCGGCAGAACGAGGATCGCCGGACGCCTGCGGCGCAGGCCCTGACTGCGTATTTTTTCATGCACATAGGCGGTAAGTTTTCCTGCCCGCGCTTCCCTGCGCGGCTGATGAAAATACTCATAAAGATCGATGACTTCGTATTGCATATTACACCTCCATGTTGCGGCCGCACGCCCTCACTGTACGCAAAAACGAGGACGGCCGCCTGATTTTTTGATATACGTTCCCGCCAAATCCGAGCAGGCCTACTCATTGTACCCGATCGTCTGCGGTTTGTCAAGGCTTGTTTTCAGAAAGACAACGATCGCCACCCGAAAGAGAAAGAAAAGAGAGGAAAGTTTTTAAACAAGCAGAAAAAGAGAGGCAAATGTGATTGATATGCACCTCTTTTTTTACGTATATCAGCTCTCTTTTTTGACGAGTATCTGCCGAAACCCCTGGAGGGGTCCCCTCGGAGAAGCGCGCTTCGCTCGCACGAACAGCCGCGGACAAGCCGCGCCCGTTCCTTTCTCGCATGAAATCACCACGAAAAAAGAGAGGTTGAATAACCTCTCTTTTTTCGTGGTGACCCGAATGTTAATTATCCGAACACCATATTCACGATTAGTAACTTATTTTGCTTTATTGTCCCCCTATTATAAGTTAAGTGCTTTATGGACTTTTTAAAAGCCTTTGATATTTTCATAGAGGAGGATACCCTCAATACAATAGCAGCTGATAGACTATTAAATATAATAGTTATATCAATTAATTTGGTTATAAATATCGTTAAGATGGGAATAATATTATACGTACGATTTGGAGACTTTTTCTCTAAATCATGACATCTTCGATTGACAACAATAAAAAGATTGTTTATAATGAATATTAGGATTCGTTAAGGAGATTGCCTATGCTAATCAAATTATTTGTTGAAAATTTTAAATCCTTTGATTCTCGCACCGAATTTAATATGCTTACATCAAGCAAAATTCGAGATAAAGATTCTCATGTAATGCACATAAAAAAACTAAAGTTACTTAAACATGCAGTAATATATGGTGCAAACGCTGCTGGTAAATCTAATTTTATAGAGGTATTTGATTTTATTAGGTTTTGTGTTGAAAGAAAGATACCATTTGGATCCTCGAATTTATTTTGTAAACTGCGTAAAGAAAATGAAAATAGAAATAGTACATTTGAAATTATATTTACAATTAGAGAAAAAGTTTATGATTATGGATTTTCTTTGCTTTTTAGTGAACGAAAAATTATTGAAGAGTGGTTATATGAATTAGATAGCTCAAAAACACCTAAATGTATTTTTGAATGCAGTTCGAATAATAAGCCGGTTTTAGGCTTAAAAGACTTAAACGAAGAGGATATTAACAGGTTTAATACTTATGCAGAGGATTATCAGGACTTAACTTCGACACTTTTTTTAACTGAATTGAATCGAAATAAAAAATATATGAATGATTCAGCATTAGTAGTTTTTAAAGACGTATATACATGGATTACAAAGAATCTAATAATATTTAAACCCGATACATTAATAACAAATTTTGAGTATTTTTATGAGGATAAATCACTAGAAAAAATTAATCGCCTGATTAAAGCTTTTGATACTGGTATTACCGAAGCAAGAATAGAAAACATATCAATTGATGAGCTTAATAAAAGACTTCCACCTGAAATCTTTCAAGAAGTTATTTCTGATATGAAAGAGATTCTTGATAATAATAAAACAAGTAAGTTTTCTATGAGATCATCTGATCAATTCTTTAATATTGTTATTAATAAGACATCAGATCCTATAATTACCACAATTAAACTCAAACATGATAAGTCTTATTTTGATTATGATTTTAATGAAGAGTCGGACGGTACAAGAAGATTGTTTGATTTAATTGACATGCTTTTGATGAATAAAGACGATGTTGTTTTTGTTGTGGATGAACTTGAAAGAAGTTTACATCCTAAGTTGACGGCGTGCTTTTTAAAATTATTTGATTCGTTACATGTCGACAACAATATACAATTAATATTCAGTACGCACGAATCTACTATTATGGATCAGGCACTCTTCAGGCGTGATGAAATATGGTTTATTGAGCGAGATGAGAATAATAGCAGTAAATTATACTCATTAGATCGTTTTAAAGAACGATATGATAAAAGACTTAGCAAAGCCTACCTGGAAGGACGATATGGTGCAATCCCTATTTTTAAAGAGTTTACTTCATGGGGAGAAAACTAATATGGCGCCAATAAGAGTTTTTGCAAATTGGGACAAACGTTCATCTGATGACCTAAATCAGGTTGAACCATACAGAACATATTATTTTTTGTGCGAAGGTGAAAATACTGAACGTTGGTATTTTAAAAAGTTAATTGAAAACCAAAAAGTATTTCACTTAAATCCAGGAATTGATGTACGTTTCCTAGAAAGAACAGATGACGATCTGCATAATTCAAATCCTAGAAAACTACTAAATTATGCAAACCAACTAATCGATTCAATTCAAGGCTTTGACAAAGAATATGATAAAATAGTTATTGTATTTGATGCGGATATTTTTACATTAAAAGATGAATCTGATGAGCTCTTTGCACTTATTGATGAAATGGAAACCCAAGGACATATCGTTGCTTTAACCAACCCAAGCTTTGAGCTGTTTCTTTTACTACACGTCCCAAACTCAGTTATTGACATAATTATACCGCAAAGCGACCAAATTTTGAAAAATAAAAAAATTAACAAATCCAAAAGGTATGTCGAAAAGCTCTTATCCGATACTGTTAAATGCAATCCTAAAAAAAACCCAAAAATAGGAGATCTTTGTTTAAAGCTACATATCGCCGAAGAACAAGAACAAAAAATCAATAGGGATATTAAAAAAGCAGACGTTGAAATCACAAGCAATATATGCAAAATTTTACAAGACATTCGCGCTGAACGAGGGCATATATAAATTAATTTGATTTACAAGTTTACAATCTCCCATAATAGAAGACTGTTTCTCCAAATTTTTATAAATAAACCCCGGTGATTGCAAATGATGCGATCCCGGGGTTTGCCGTTGTTCAAGGTTTATGATATTCGGCTCAACCTTTCTGAAATTCACATATTATCTTATTTTTTCAGAATCCGCCTGTGTATTGCGGATCTTTTTAAATACCGTCTATGCGGTCTGTCCTTATGTATTCAACAGGACTCTTTCTTATTCAATTTTGTATTCAGTTGTCGTTTTTGTTTTTCTGCCTTCCATTCTTCAAACTCTCTTTTTCCTTCTTCCGTTTCAAAGAGCGATTGAATGGCGGGCAGCAATGCTCTTGCGAGCGAGTCAATCTCATAATCCGGTATACCCGTGGTGTTCTTTTTCTTTCTCGACATTTTTTCCCGATAACATTATTCTCCTTTTCAGCGATTATTCAGTTGTTGTCAAAGCAATGAAATTGCAAGTACGATCGTCTGCACGACAAGCAATGCGGGCGTCAGCCACAGCAGGAATTTGCGAACCCCGCTCTCGAAACGGATATTCTCCCTTAACTGTTCCATTTCTTTTTCGGTTTTTCGGATTTCTTCCTGCGTTTTGGATAATGTTTCCCGTACGTTGATAATCATTTCCGCTTTCATATCATTTACAGAAGTCGAAACCGCCTTTTTGACTTCCATGTTTTTCAATGACATTTAATACCTCTCTTTTCGTATAATTTTGTCCGAGTTTCAGCCCTCGGATAGCCTTTTTCTTTTCGGGGTGAAGGTAGGAGTATTCTGTCTTGCTCCTCGTAACGCTTACCCCGTATTTTGCAAGATGAGCTATAAACTCGCTCTCGCTGGTTGCCGTGCGTTTTCCTTCTTCAATAACTTCCCGCAAATCTTCTTTCCAACTCGTTCCGCCTTTCAAAATGATATGCGTTTCTTCTGTGGTTCGTTTGTTTTGCGCCTTCTTTCGAAAATCCAATGCTGAAAGCCCGAACTTTTTTCCGATCTCGTTCGCCATATCTTTGAGTTTGGTATATCTGCTTTCCGTAAACCGCAATTTTCTTCCTGTGAGCGGGTGAACGGCATTGACAATGATATGAACGTGAACGGTCTTTGTGTCCGTATGCGTTGCAATTACGCACTCACAATCAGGGAAGGCTTTTTCCGCATAGGCTTTGGCATACTCTTGTACCATAAACGGATCGGCATGGTCT
>DXFX01000081.1 GCA_019114245.1 Candidatus Borkfalkia faecipullorum
AACCATCCGTCGGCAACGGTAGTGCCGCCGTTTTCCTCAAAGGTCACGTTGAATTCCGTCTGCGTCCACTTTGCGTATAGGGTCACGTCCTTTGCGGGGGTATAGGGGAAGGCGACGGCATTGCCCGAAAAGTCGGGAGAAGTGAACCAGCCGTCAAAGCGGAAGTGGTCTTTGGAAGAGGCGGGGCTGCTCTCCACGGAGGCAAACCATCCGTCGGCAACGGAGGAGCCGCCGTTTTCTTCAAAAGTTACGTTGAATTCCGTCTGCGTCCACTTGGCGTATACAGTCTGGTTGCCGCTTAAATTTTTGTCGGAATAGGTATCTGCGGTCAGCTGATCCTGCCAGGTCCCTTTGTCGAAAAACCAGCCGTCAAAGCGGAAATGCTCTCTTTCCGCGGGGACGGGAAGGGTCAGGCTTTCGCCTCCGACCGTCTGCAGGGTATCTGTCAGCTGATCATCGCTGTAAAAGCTGATGGTGTAAGAGGTCGGGCCGACAGGCTTGGGGTCTGCTTTGCACGCGACGGCAAACACCGCAACGGCGCAAAGGAGAAGGAGCAATAAGCCGATCTTTTGTGTCTTTTTCATGGTATCTGATACCTTATAAAGAAATTTTTAACAGTAGATAAGGCGTGGTTGGCTTTTCATTGTACTGATACGGGCAAAAAAGTCAACCCGCGAGAGGGGAAAAGCGTGTGATATTTTTTTGAAATTTTCCGTACTGTATTTTTGAAAAACAGAAGAACGGCGCACCGAAACGATACGCCGTTCTCCTAAAACAAATGAGAAAAAATATGGGTAGTGAGTGTGATCTTTGTTAAGATGAAACACAAAATGCCTCTGTTTCAGATGCACATCTCGTTTCATGATTGTATTATATCTCAAAAGAGGAGTTAAGTCAAGTCCTTTTCAGGAAAATTTAAAAAAATCTTGTTAATCTACACAACTTGCAAAACTGTCTTTGCACAAAAAAGCAGGTGACGTATGCAGAAAATATGACAAAATTTAAACCCGTATGACAGAAATCGACATACGGGAAAACGCTTTTGAGCAAGTTGTCAAAAGCGCAAAAAAGAGGGGAAAGAGGGGGCATTCGTGTTGTCATTTTTCCGCCTTTGTGGTATAGTATTTTTAAGAAAAGGAGAAAACAATGTTCAACATCGTTCTGGTAGAGCCGGAGATCCCGCAAAACACGGGCAACATCGTGCGCACCTGCGCAGCCACGGGCTGCCGCCTGCATCTTGTCCGCCCGCTGGGGTTTGAGGTCTCGGACAAGTATCTCAAGCGCGCCGGGCTGGATTACTGGCATTTCGTGGAAATTTCCTATTACGACAGCTTTTACGAAGTTCTGGAAAAAAATCCGGACGCGCAGTTTTACTATTTTTCCACCAAGGGAGCCAAGACGTATAGCGACGTCGCCTATGCGGAAGGGGATTTCCTCGTGTTCGGAAAGGAGACGAAGGGCCTGCCCGAGGAGCTGTTGGCGGCGCACTATTCCCATTGTGTCCGCCTGCCCATGATCGGGGACATCCGCTCGCTGAATCTTTCCAATTCGGTGGCGGTGGCCGTGTACGAGGCGTGGCGGCAGAATTCCTTTGCGGAGGGGAACCTTGCGGGAAAGCTGCGCACCCTCTCGCCCAAGGAATAAACCAAAGAAAAATCCGCGCCGCGCACGTCGGATTTTGCTTTTTCCTTGACATTGCGCCAAAAAAAGTATATTATTATATACGGAAAAAATATCCATAAGGAGATAAAGCTATGAACAAGAAGTCTGTAACGGATGTCGACGTGAAAGGCAAAAGAGTTCTGGTGCGCTGTGATTTCAACGTCCCCATGAAGGACGGCAAGATCACCGACGAAAACAGAATTATGGGTGCTCTTCCCACCATCAAGTATCTGATGGAGCAGGGAGCAAAAGTCGTGCTTTGCTCGCACATGGGCAAACCTCACAACGTTTTTGACGAAAAGGTCAAACTGAATAAGAAAGAAAAGAAGGCTGTGGAAGCTCTCCCCGAATCGGAGCGCGCCGCTGCTACCGAAGAATATATCGAAAAGGCAAAGAAAAACGATCCCGTCAAGCTGACGCTCAAACCCGTCGCCGACAGGCTCAACCAGCTGCTCGGCAATAAGGTCACCTTTGCCAAGGACGTCATCGGCCCCGATGCGGAAGCCAAGGTCGCCGCGCTCAAACCCGGCGAATGCGTCCTGCTCGAAAACCTGCGCTTCTATGCGGGTGAAGAGGGCAGAGATCTCGAATTCTGCAAAAAGCTCGCTTCTTACTGCGACGTGTACGTCAACGACGCGTTCGGAACGGCGCACCGCTCCCACGCTTCCACGGCGGCCATCGTCGAATACGGCCTGGTCAAGACCGCTGTGTGCGGCTTCCTCATCCAGAAAGAGCTGGAAGTCATGGCGGACAGCCTCGATCATCCCGTGCATCCCTTCGTCGCCGTGCTCGGCGGCGCAAAAGTGGCGGACAAGCTCAACGTCATTTCCAACCTGCTCAACAAGTGCGATACCCTCGTCATCGGCGGCGGCATGGCTTACACCTTCGTCAAGGCGCAGGGCTATGAGATCGGCAAATCCCTCGTGGACGACGAGAAGATCGGCTATTGCAAGGAAATGATGGAAAAGGCAAAGGCAATGGGCAAAAAGCTCCTCCTGCCCGTCGACGCCGTCATCGCAAGCGACTTCCCCAACCCCATCGACGCTCCCATCGAAGTCAAGACGGTGGACATCGACAAGATCCCCGCGGACATGGAAGCTCTCGACATCGGCGAAGCGACCCAGAAACTGTTTGCGGACGCCATCAAGGGTGCCAAGACGGTCGTCTGGAACGGACCTATGGGCGTGTTTGAAAACCCCATCCTCGCCAAAGGCACCATCGCGGTGGCGCAGGCCATGGCAGACGCGAAGGGCGCTACCACCATCATCGGCGGCGGCGACAGCGCGGCGGCTGTGCAGCAGCTCGGATTTGCGGACAAGATGACGCATATCTCCACGGGCGGCGGCGCTTCCCTCGAACTGATGGAAGGCAAGGTCCTCCCCGGCATTGCCTGCCTCAACGACAAAGACTAAAAAATACAGGCAGAGCGGAACTCCGCTCTGCCTTTCAAAAGTAAAAGAGGTCTATTATGAGAAAACCTATCATTGCAGGTAACTGGAAAATGAACAATACGGCGGCACAGGGCGTCGCTCTCGTCAACGAGCTCAAACCCCTGGTCGCGGACGCGGAATGCGACGTTGTCGTCTGCGTTCCCTTCACGGATATTCCCGCAGTGTCCGAGGCGCTGAAAGGCTCCAACATCGCGCTGGGCGCTCAGAACGTGCATTTCGCCGAAAAAGGCGCTTACACGGGCGAGATCTCCGCGGCAATGCTCAAAGAATACGGCGTAAAGTACGTCATCATCGGCCACAGCGAACGCCGTCAGTATTTCGGCGAGACGAACGAAACGGTCAACAAGCGTATGCACGCGGCTCTCGCGGCAGGGCTTATCCCCATCGTCTGCGTGGGTGAAAGCCTGGAAGAGCGCGAGACGGGCAAGACCGAGCAGGTCCTCTCCGTGCAGATCGAAGAGGGGCTGAAAGGTTTGGAAGACGTTTCCGCCATCGTCATCGCGTACGAACCCGTCTGGGCGATCGGCACGGGCAAAACCGCCACGGCGGAACAGGCCAACGAGACCATCGGCTTCATCCGCAAAAAGTGCGCAGAAGTTTTCTGCCCCAAGTGCGCGGAAAAAGTCCGCATCCAGTACGGCGGCAGCATGAACGCGAAAAACTGCAAGGAACTGATGGCTATGCCCGAGATCGACGGCGGCCTGATCGGCGGCGCGTCCCTCAAGGCGCAGGATTTTTCGCAGATCGTTCATTACAATAAATAAGGGATCGGTCAAAGCGCACGTTTGCTGCCTCCGAAGGAAAAATCTTTCGGGGTGCTCCGCAAAGGTGCGCTTTTTTTATGAGGAGAGGTGCGCCCCGAAAACGGGGCGCACCTCTCCTCATTTACAGGTTTTCCTGAGCGCGAAAAACAGAGGAAACTCTCCCGCAAAGGGCAAAAGGGGAGGGAGCCTGCCTGAAAGCGCGAAAGAAAAATCCCGTCCGCAAAGGCGGGCGGGAAAGAAACTCCGTTTTGTAAGGGCGGCAGGGGGTGAACGCAAAAAAATCCCGTCCGCGAAAGCGGGCGGGAAAGAAACTCCGCCTCGTAAGGGCGGCAGGGGGCGCAAAGCGCAAAAAAATCCCGTCCGCAAAGGCGGGCGGGAAAGAGATCAGACGGGCAGGATCCTGAAAATGTGCTTTGAAAAGATCATGCAGATGAGGTCGAGGATCCAGACGATATTCCAGCCGAACAGGATGCGCAGGATCGCTGCGACAATTTTACCGTCCATCAGACGGGTGATAAATCCGCAGACGAGAGCGGTGACAGGAATGATCGCGAGGATCAGACTGACAATGTAGTCAAGACCGAAATAATCGCTTTTTTTTGCCATGTTTGTTTTCTCCTTATCAAATATTTGATATTCTTATTATACTATTGTATGGGACAAATGTCAAGTTGATGAAAAAAAGCACACTGTTTTTGTAATAAATACTATAAATTTTCCTGATATTTTATTTTTGTAAAAATTGTTTGACAAATGAATTTCATTTTCATATAATGGAACCATAAGAACAGCAAGGGCGCTGTGAGTAATGTGATTCGTCATCTACTCACAGTGCCTTTTGTCTATCATACAGAGAGCCGAAGGGCAAAGGAGAATCGCCATGATCAAAGTTCCCGAGATTTTTGGAGAGAACGTATTCAATCTGCAGGTGATGCAGGACAAACTTCCCAAAGAAGTTTTCAAATCGCTGAAAAAGACGATCGACGAAGGTACGCCGCTGGACGCAGGCATTGCGGGCGTCGTAGCCAACGCCATGAAAGACTGGGCGGTAGAAAAGGGCGCCACCCACTACACGCACTGGTTCCAGCCGATGACGGGGATCACGGCGGAAAAGCACGACAGCTTTATCTCTCCCACCAAGGACGGCAAAGTCATCATGGACTTTTCCGGCAAAGAGCTGGTGGTCGGCGAGCCGGATGCTTCTTCCTTCCCCAGCGGCGGCGTGCGCGCCACGTTTGAAGCGCGCGGCTATACCGCATGGGATCCTACTTCTTTCGCATTCATCAAGGACGGCACGCTGTGCATTCCTACGGCATTCTTCTCCTACAGCGGGGAAGTGCTGGACAAGAAAACTCCGCTTCTGAAAAGTATGCGCGCTCTGAACAAACAGGCGCTGCGTATCCTGCGCCTGTTCGGCAACACCACGGCAAAGCAGGTGTTCCCCACGGTCGGCGCGGAGCAGGAATACTTCCTCATCGACCGCAAAATGTACGATGCGCGTAAAGACCTCGTCTTTTCGGGCAGAACGCTGTTCGGCGCAAAGCCTCCCAAGGGGCAGGAGATGGAAGATCATTACTTCGGGCCCATCAAGACGCGCGTCAGCGAGTTCATGCACGATCTCGACGTAGAGCTGTGGAAACTGGGCATTCTCGCCAAGACAAAGCACAACGAAGTCGCACCCGCGCAGCATGAGCTTGCGCCTATCTTCACCGTCACCAACGTGGCTTCCGACCAGAACCAGCTGATGATGGAGACGATGAAAAAAGTCGCCGCCAAACACGGACTGTACTGCCTGCTGCATGAAAAACCGTTTGCAGGCGTCAACGGTTCGGGCAAACATAACAACTGGTCGATGAGCACGGATACGGGCCTCAACCTTCTCGATCCCGGCTCCACGCCCGCCGAAAACAGCCAGTTTATCACCTTCCTGCTCGCCGTCGTCAAAGCGGTGGACGAATACCAGGATCTGCTGCGTCTGTCCGTGGCAAGTGCGGGCAACGATCACCGTCTGGGCGCCAACGAAGCGCCTCCCGCCATCGTCTCCATGTACATCGGCGACGAGCTGGCAGAGGTCATCGACGCGCTCGAACACGATACAAAATACAACGGCAAGGGCAAGCAGATGATGAAGCTGGGTGTGGACACCCTTCCCGATCTGCCCAAGGATACGACCGACCGCAACCGTACTTCTCCGTTTGCGTTTACGGGCAATAAATTCGAGTTCCGTATGCTCGGTTCCACCTTCTCGATCGCAGGCCCCAACATCATTCTCAATACCATCGTTGCCGACGAGCTGCGCCAGTTCGCCGATGAACTGGAAGGCGCCAAGGATTTCAACGCCGCCCTGCACGAGCTTGTTTCGCGCACCATCCGCGAGCACAAGCGCATCATCTTCAACGGCAACAACTACACGGAAGAATGGACGGAAGAGGCAAAGCGCCGCGGCCTTCTGAACCTGCGCAACAGCGCGGAGGCGCTCCCTCATTTCGCCGATGAGAAAAATATCGCACTCTTCGAGCGCAACAGCGTGTTCACCCGCCGCGAAGTGGAGTCCCGTACGGACATCATGCTGGAAAACTACGGCAAGGTGCTCACCATCGAGGCGCTGACCATGATCGAAATGGGCAAGAAAGACATCTTCCCTGCCGTCAACGCCTACATCGCAGACCTTTGCAAGTCCATCCAGGACAAAAAGGCCCTCAAAATTTCCAGCGCGGCGGAAGAAGAACTCGTCAAAAAACTCTCTTCCTCCAACGAGGCAATGTACTTCAAGGCAGGGGAGATCGAAAAACTGCTCGTGGAAGTCAAGGAACTCTCCGGTGCGGAAGAGATCGCGCACTTCTTTGCGGATAAGATCATTCCGGTCATGCAGGAGATGCGCGCGTACGCCGACGACATGGAAGTGAACACCGCCAAGAAATATTGGCCGTTCCCGACCTACGGCGACATTCTCTTCAGCGTGTAATGAAATTTTCCGCGCCCCGCAAGGGCGGGGCGCGGAGCAAATATACCTCCCGCCTATGGCGCGGGAACGCGGCGCAAGCCGCCGAAAAACAAAAACGCAACGGCGCGGAACATAAAGGCGGGCCATTCCCTGCGGGGGAGCCTCCCAAAAGCCTTTTTCCTGTTCTGCGCCCTTTCTTTTGTTAAAATTTATTATATTTCATCATAAAGGAGTAAAATTATGGATATCTATGGTTCGACAGGCGTATGGTATCTGATCGGTGCCATACTTGTCTGGTTCATGCAGGCAGGTTTTGCCATGGTGGAAACGGGCTTCACGCGTGCGAAAAACGCGGGCAACATCATCATGAAAAACCTGATGGACTTCTGTCTCGGCACCATCGTGTTTGTCCTCCTCGGCGCAGGGCTGCTGATGGGCGAGGATGCGCTGTTCGGTTTGGTGGGTATCCCCAACCTCGGCCTCTTTACGGATTTTGCCGGATATGACTGGTCCACCTTCTTCTTCAACCTCGTGTTCTGCGCAACGACGGCAACCATCGTCTCGGGCGCCATGGCAGAACGCACCAAGTTCCTCTCTTATTGCATCTATTCGCTGGTGATCAGCGCGGTGGTATATCCCATCGAGGCGCACTGGGCATGGGGCGGCGGCTGGCTGTCCAAAGAGATCCTCGGCGTGACCTTCATCGATTTCGCCGGTTCCGCACTCATTCACTTTGTCGGCGGTATTTCTTCCTTCATCGGCGCGCTCATCCTCGGGCCGCGCTGGGGCAAGTATCTGGATAAGGACGGCAAGCCCACCCTTCTCCGCAAAGAAGTAAAATACGTGCGCGCCATTCCCGGTCATAACCTCACCATCGGTGCGCTCGGCGTGTTCATTCTCTGGTTCTGCTGGTACGGCTTCAACGGCGCCGCCGCTGCCGACATCACGCAGTTTGCGCAGATCCTCGTCACCACCACGGTGGCAACCGCGGCCGCAACTTGCGCGACGATGATCTTTACCTGGGTCAAAAACAAAAAGCCCGATGTCTCCATGACGCTCAACGGTTCCCTTGCGGGCCTCGTCGCCATCACGGCGGGCTGCGCAACGGTGGATATCGTCGGTGCCTTCTTCATCGGCGTGGTGGCCGGTATCCTCGTGGTCGTCGCCGTCGAAGTCATCGATAAAGTGTTCCATGTGGACGATCCCGTCGGCGCCATTGCCGTCCACGGCTGCAACGGTCTGTGGGGCACCATCGCCTGCGGTCTGTTCTCCACCAGCACGGGCCTGTTCTATACGGGCAGCTTTGCTCAGCTGGGCGTTCAGCTCATCGGCATCATCGCCATCGCCGCATGGACCATCTTCTGCATGGTCATCCTGTTCAATATCCTCAAGCACACGGTAGGCCTGCGCGCTTCCCGCGTGGAAGAGATCGAAGGCCTCGACAAGCACGAACACGGCCTGCCCAGTGCATATGCAGACTTCGCCGCCGTTCCTCTGGCTGCGGAAATGCTGGATCCCGAAGGCGTCCCCGTCCCTGCGGAAGGGGTGGTAGTCACCGATGCAAGCGCACCTGCCGAAGCTCCCGCTCTGCAGGCAAGCTCGGAATCTTCCAAACTCTCCAAGGTCGTTATCCTCACCAAGCAGTCCAAGTTTGAGGACCTCAAATCCGCACTCGCCGCCATCGGCGTCACGGGTATCACGGTCACGCAGGTTCTCGGCTGCGGCGTACAGAAGGGCGCGTCCGAATACTACCGCGGCGTAAAGGTGGACATGGATCTGCTGCCGAAGGTCAAGGTGGAAGTGGTCGTTTCCAAAGTGCCTGTATCCGAAGTGGTTGCAACGGCGCGCAAGGCTCTGTATACGGGACATATCGGCGACGGCAAGATCTTCGTGTACGACGTGGAAGACGTTGTCCGCGTGCGTACGGGCGAATCGGGTTACGATGCTTTGCAGGATGAACCCGAAAAAGATTGATTTGCTCACACAAGCTCTCTCATAGATAGGGAACAGCCCCTGCCTTCCGGCGGGGGCTGTTCTTCGTATAAAAAAATTCACCGACGATTTTTTTGTTACAGTCTTGTGTTTGTATGCAGTGTGTGTTATAATGTTATCGATTTTTGCTCCAAAGGGGGCCTGAAAGGGAGAATTGTATGTTGCAGGGAAAATTCATCGGAGTCAAGGAAGGGGCAAACACATTTGTCCTTGAACATAATTTTACGGTACGTAATGCAAAAAAAGTGACCGTCCGCGCCACGGCGCAGGGCGTTTACGCGATGCGTCTGAACGGCGTACGCGTGGGGGATGCCTTTCTCGCACCCGGCTGGACATCCTATCAAAAGACGCTGCAAGTGCAGGAATACGACGTCACGTCCATGGTGCGCGAAGGGGAAAACCTGCTCATCATTGCCGTCAGCGAGGGTTGGTGCTGCGGCCCGCTCGCCTGGCACAGACAATTTGCATACGGCAGACAGCCCGCCGTGTGCGCCGATATTCTTGCGGACGGAGAACTCATCGACTGCACGGGAACGGGCTGGAATGCGCGCGAAAGCTATATCCGCACGAGCGGCATCTACGACGGGGAAACGCAGGATCTCACCGCTCCCTGCAAAAAACTCACTCCCGTCGCCCTGCGCTTTGACAAGCGGACGCTCGTCCCGCAGATGTGCGAACCCGTCCGCACGACGCAGACCCTGCCCGTAAAGCAGGTCATCCGCACTCCGCGCGGCGAACTCGTGTACGATTTCGGGCAAAACCTCGCGGGCGTGGTTCAGGTCAGGACGGGGGCGGACTTTGAGGGGACGCTCACCCTGCGCTTTGCCGAGATCCTCGTCGGCGGCAATTTCTACACGGATAACCTGCGTTCCGCCAAGGCGACGGACACGTTCACCGTGAAAGGGGAGGCGACACTTTCGCCCGAATTTACCTTCCACGGCTTCCGTTATATGAAGCTGGAGGGCGCGGAGCTCCCGCCCGAATGCGTCACCGCCCTCGTGCGGCATACGGACATGAAGCGCACGGGCAGTCTGGAAACGGACGATGCGCGCTTTAACAGGCTGTATCAGAACGTCGTCTGGGGACAGCGCGGAAACTTTGTGGACATCCCCACCGACTGCCCGCAGAGGGACGAGCGCCTCGGCTGGACGGGGGACATCAACGCTTTCTGCCGCACGGCGGCATACAATTACGACATCCGCGCGTTTATGAAAAAGTGGCTGAAAACGCTGCGCGACGATCAGGGCGCGGACGGGAAGATCCCGCACGTCAGTCCCGACATTCTCGGCTGGAAGGGTACGGACGCCATGTGGTGCGACGCGGTGACCATGGTTCCCTGGACGCTGTACCAGATGTACGGGGATCTGTCCTTTTTGTCGGAAAACTTTGCGGCCATGAAAAAGTTTGTCGCCGCGCGGGAAAGGGCGATGGAGGACGGACTCGTCGCGCGCGGACATGAGTACGGCGACTGGCTTGCTCTCGACCGCGAGATCATGGAAGAGGACAGCTGTTTTGGCAGAACGGACAGTTATTTCCTGACCAACGTGCTGCATTCCAATACGCTGAAGATCGTTGCGGATACGGCGAAACTTCTGGGAGAGGAAGCGGCGGAGAAAAAGTACCGCAAAAAGTACGAAACGCACCTCAAAAAGATGCGCCGCGCCTACTTTACGCAGACGGGCAGACTCGCCTTCGATACCGTCACGGCACAGGTCGTGGCCCTGCATTTCGGGATCGTTCCCGAAAAGTACAGGAGCGATCTCGCGAAAAAGCTGAACGAAAACATCAAAAAGCACGGCACCCGCGTGACCACGGGATTTATCGGCACCACCTTTTTGATGTACGCGCTGGCGGACAACGGGTACTTCGACACCGCCTGCAAACTTTTACTCAACGAGCAGTTCCCCGGCTGGCTGTACGAAGTGGACATGGGTGCCACCACCGTCTGGGAGCGCTGGAATTCCCTCATGCCCGACGGCACGCCCAACCCCAACGGCATGAACAGTTACAACCATTACGCGTACGGCTCGGTGATGGAATTTGTGTACCGCCGCATTGCGGGCATCGAGGCCGCAGCGCCCGGCTTTGAAAAGGCGGAGATCTGCCCCCGTCCCTGCAAGGGGCTTGCGCACGTGCACGCGGAATACGACAGCGTGCACGGCCGCATCGGTGCGGGATATGCGGAAAAGGACGGGGAGATCGTCTATACGGCAGAGATCCCCGAAGGGATGGAGGCGTACCTTTCCCTGCCGGGGGAGGAGCGCGTTCCGCTTGCGGCGGGAAAGCACACCTTTGTGCGCAGACTTCCCGTACAGGAAGAGGAAAAACCGCAGAAATAAAAGGACGGCGCGCAGAATTCTGCGCGCCGTTATAAAATTATTACCCCCGCGGCGGAACGCCGCGGGGGTGTTTTTCAGTCAAGGAGAGTTTCGTACAGGGCGTACGCCTCGTCCAGCTGTGTGTGCAGCTGTTCCAGCCTCGCGCATTTTTCTCCGAGCATTTTGTAATCGGCGGCCACTTCGGGGCGGGCGATCTCCTCGTTCAGGCTGTCTATTTCCTGTTCGAGCGCCGTTATTTTTTCCTCTGTCTCTTTGCGTTTCAGCTTTTTCTTCGCCTCTTCGGCGCGCTCCGCTTTGGAGCGGTAGCCGCTCTCTTTGGCGGCGGTCTTTTCTTCCACCTTTGCGGCTTTTGCGGCCGTCTCCGCGCTTTCCTGCGCCGCTTTCCTGGCGGCGGTGTACTCGGCGTACCCGCACGCGTGCAGTGTGATCTTTCCGCCGTCGATCTCCAGAATTTTGTCGGCGAGCCGTTCGATGAAATAGCGGTCGTGCGAGACGAACAGCAGGGTGCCCTCAAATTTTTTCAACGCCTCTTCCAGCGCCTCGCGTGCAAGCAGGTCGAGGTGGTTGGTCGGCTCGTCCAGCACGAGGAAGTTTGCCTGTTCCGCTTCCAGAAGGACGAGCGCAAGTTTGGCGCGCTCGCCGCCCGAAAGGCTCTTCACCTGTTTGTCGACGTCCTCGTCGCTGAGCTTTGCGCGCGCAAGCAGGGCGCGCGCCTGCGTCTGGCTGAGCTCCGTATGCTTGTGCCACAGCGTGCCGAGCACCGTCTCTTCGGGGTCGAGGTCGGCGTTTTCCTGGTCGTAGTACCCGATCTTGTTGAACCTTCCCCAGCGCACGGCGGTGTTTCTGCCGCGCACGAGTTCGCGGATGAGGGTGGATTTCCCCGTGCCGTTTTCGCCCACGACGGCGATCTTTTCGCACCTACGTACCTCAAATTCCGCGTCGGAAAACAGCTGTTTTCCGCCTGCGGAAAGGGAAAGCCCGCTCACGGAGAGGGCGCGTTCCTCGCTCTTTTGCGTCGTTTCAAAACTAAAGACGGGCGGGCGCGGGGGCGGCAGGGGCTTTTCGAGAAGTTCCATCGCTTCCAGTTTTTTCACGCGCGATTGCGCGCTCTTTGCGGTGGTCGCCCGCACGATGTTGCGCGCCACATAATCTTTGAGCGCGGCGATCTCCTCCTGCTGTTTTTCGTATTCGCGGCAATCGTGCTCGTACTTTTCCGCTTTGAGCACTTTGTATTTGGAATAGTTTCCGCGGAAGGCGGTCACGCGGCAGTTTTCCAGTTCAAGGATCTTCGTGACGATGCTGTCGAGGAAGTAGCGGTCGTGCGATACGGTGAAAATGGCGCCGCGGTAGTCCTTGAGGTACTCTTCCAGCCAGAAGAGGGTAGTCACGTCCAGGTGGTTGGTCGGCTCGTCCAGGAAGAGGATCTCGGGCTCTTCCAAAAGCAGGCGGCACAGTTTCAGCCGCGTCTTTTCGCCGCCGCTCATGGTGGAGATCTTCTGCCCGTACATCTGCGAAAAGCCCATTCCGTTGAGGACGGTCTTGATTTTTACGTCCGTATTGTAGCCGTCCGCAGCGGCAATGGAGCGTTCCAGCTGTTCGTAGCGGGAGGAGAGCTCTTTGAATTCCGTTCCGCCGTAGGGGACGGAGGCGAGGCTCTTTTCAATGTCGCGCAGCGACTGCATGGCGCGGAACACGCCCGCAAACACCGACTGCATTTCTTCGTACACCGTCTTGTCGCTTTCCAGTCCGCCGTTCTGTTCGAGAACGCCGATTTTCAGCCCGCTCTTTTTATAGATCTTTCCCTCGTCGGGGGAGAGCGCGCCCGTAAAAAGCTTTATGAGGGTGGTTTTCCCCTCGCCGTTGGCGCCGATCAGCCCCACGCGCTCCTTTTCCGAGATCACGAAAGAAATGTTGTCGAGTATGATTTTGTCGTCGTAGCCGAAGCGTACGTTTTCCGTGGTTATCAACATAATTTTTGTCCGAATCCGCATACTTGCGGCATGAAGAATTCAATGGAAAAACTGTCCGAACTGGAACACCGCCTTGCGGCGGCTTCTCCCGCGGAGGTGGCGCCGCTCGTGCGCAAGATCGTCAAACTGCGCCGCGCGCTCGCTTCCCGTCAGCATTAAAAGAGTTTTTTGCCGCCGGTAAAATTCGGAATGAATTTCTCGTCCGCGGCGCCGCGCTCCTGCACGAACACCCGCTCCAGCCCGCATTCCAAAAGGTGGGAAAGCACGGCCTCGTACTCGCGGGCGGTGATCCTGCGCTGCAATTCGGGGAACTTTTCGATCTCCCCGCAGGGGGTGTACTGGCGCATCAGCGAAAAGTATGCGGGGAATTTTTTCTGCGCAAACCAGTCGATGAGCGCGATGCTGTCCCGCACGTTGAGGGGGAGGATGAGGTGGCGCACAATGCACCCGCGCACCATCTTTTCGTCCTCGAATTCAGCCTCTCTCTGCGCCATAAATCCGATCGCGCGGGAGGCATATTCAAAGTAATTGCTCTTGCCCGTGTACCGCAGGGACACTTTGGGGGAATAGTATTTCAGATCGGGCAGGTAGACGTCGATGTATTTGTCCAGCGCCTGCAAAACTTCCACGCGCTCGTACGAATGGGTGTTGTACACGACGGGGATCTTCGGTCTGTACTTTGCAAACACCCGCAAAAGGACGGGAACGTAGTGGAAAGCGGTGACGAGGTTGATGTTTTCCGCGCCCATCTCTTCCAGCGTGCGGAAGAGCCCGATCAGGCGGTCTTCGTCGTACACTTCTCCCACGGCCGCGCGGGAGATCTCGTGGTTCTGACAGAACACGCACCGCAGGGAGCAGCCCGAAAAGAATACCGTCCCCGATCCGTTTTTACAGGAGATGCACGGTTCCTCGTAGGGGTGCAGTCCGAAGTTTGCTATGCGCACTTTGTCTGTGGCGCCGCAGGCGCCCGCTGTCTTTGTCCTGTCCGCCCCGCACGCCACGGGGCAAAGCCTGCACTCTGTTTTCATATACTGATTGTACCACATTTTCCGTATTTTGCAAAGCGTTGTCCGCACGCGGAGAGAAATTATTGACAAGCCGCGCCTTTCATATTATAATAGATGGGAAAACGGACAGGGCGGGACAAGCTGCCCATTCTATTGAAAGGAGAAGACAATGAGATACTTTTTTACCAGCGAAAGCGTGACGGAAGGTCATCCCGATAAGGTGTGCGATCAGATCTCGGACGCGGTGCTGGACGCCGTCCTCACCGAGGACGAAAATTCCCGCGTGGCGATCGAATGCTGCGCCACCACGGGAATGGTGCTCGTGATGGGCGAGCTTTCCACCAACTGCTATGTGGACATTTCCAAGATCGTGCGCAACACGGTCAAGGACATCGGATACGTGCACGGCCAGGGATTTTCCTACAATTCCCTCGCCGTTATCACCGCCATTCACGGCCAGAGTGCGGACATCGCGCTGGGCGTGGACGCCTCGATGGAGAGAAAGGCGGGCGGAGACATCGCCGATCAGATCGGTGCGGGCGACCAGGGCATGATGTTCGGCTATGCCGTTGCGGAAACGCCCGAACTGATGCCGCTCACCGCCGTTCTGGCGCAAAAGCTTGCCATGCGCCTTGCGCAGGTGCGCCGTTCGGGGTTGCTGCCTTACCTGC
Organism: Candidatus Borkfalkia faecipullorum; assembly: GCA_019114245.1. Classification (GTDB taxonomy): domain Bacteria; phylum Bacillota; class Clostridia; order Christensenellales; family Borkfalkiaceae; genus Borkfalkia; species Borkfalkia faecipullorum. The sequence continues at coordinate 14,801 of DXFX01000081.1, forward strand.
GCCCGGACGGAAAGACGCAGGTCACCGTCGAGTACGAGGATAAAAAGCCCGTCCGCGTGGATACCATCGTCGTTTCCGCACAGCACGACGAGCACGTCACCCAGGAACAGCTGAAAGAGGACATCAGAAAATACGTCATCGACGAGGTGGTGGATCCCGCTCTGCTGGACAAAGACACGAAATATTTCATCAATCCCACGGGCAGGTTCGAGATCGGCGGCCCGGAAGGGGACAGCGGACTGACGGGCAGAAAGATCATCGTGGACACCTACGGCGGCAGGTGCGCGCACGGCGGCGGCGCTTTTTCGGGCAAGGACAGCACCAAGGTAGACCGCAGTGCGGCATACATGGCGCGCTATATCTGCAAGAACGTCGTGGCGGCGGGGCTTGCATACGAATGCGAGCTTCAGCTCGCCTACGCCATCGGCGTGGCAAACCCCGTTTCCGTGTTTGTCAACACCTTCGGCACGGGCAAGGTCTCGGATGAGGAGCTGGTCAAAATCGTCAAAAAGCATTTCGACCTGCGCCCTTATGCCATCATCCGCAAACTGGGGCTGCGCAAGCCCATCTTCAAAAAGACGGCGGCTTACGGTCACTTCGGCAGGGAAGAATTCCCCTGGGAACAGACGGACATGGCGCAAACGCTCAAACAGTATCTTTCCTGAACACAAAGGGGGTATCGTCCGAAAAAAGGGCGCACGTCCCCCTTTTTTCGTTACAAAAGCGTATGAACGGATTTGTATCGCATCTCTTTTCGCTCCTTTCCTCCAAGGGGAAAGTGTGCGCCTGCTGCGGCGCGGACCTGTACGGACATCCGTATTTTTGCGAACGCTGTCTCACTCTTCTGCCATTCAACAACGAATGTATCTGTTCCAAGTGCGGAAGAGCGACGCCCCAGCCCTGCCTTGCCTGTCTGGAATGCAAGGCAAATATGCCCGCGTTCGACGCGGCGCGCAGCGCCTTTCGCTATGAAGGGGAGATCGTGCGCCTGATCAGACAATTCAAAAACGGGCAGAAATATCTCGCGGAAGTGTTTGCGGGGTGTATGTATCCGCTCCTTTCCGAATTTGAAGCTCCGGATTTTGTCATCGGCATTCCCATGACGAAAGAGGCGGTGAAACGGCGCGGGTACAACCAGTCGGAACTTCTGGCGCGCGCCGTCTGCAGGCTTGCCCGCTATAAGTTCGAGGGGAACGTCCTCCTCAAAACGCGCGAGACGGCGGCACAGAAAACGCTGTCTGCAAAGCAGAGGGCGCAGAACCTGCGCGGCAGTCTGCGCGTGCACGAGCGCGCAAAGTGCAGGGGAAAGCGCATCCTTCTCATCGACGACGTTCTCACCACGGGCGCCACTGCTTCCGTTGCGGCGCAGGCGCTTTTGCGGGCGGGCGCGGCGAGAGTGTACGTTTTGACCGCGGCAAGCGTGCCCGATCGGCGCGATGACGCCTGATTCTTTGTGAAAAATGTGTTAAGACGCGCTAAATTGCGAAAATCCGCCGAAAAATCTTTTACATTTTCGCCAAAATATAGTAAAATAAAAACAATATGCGGCAGCATCTGTTTTGCCGCGGTTCAGTGAAAATTTGTAACGCCGCTCTTGCGGCGAAGGGGAGCAGTACATGGGACTCATCAATTACCTGTTTAACGGTGACAGCCGTCGCGGCGTAAAAAAGCTGAATAAAATGGCTTACCGCGTGGAGGCGCTGGAACCCAAATACAGCGGCATGACGGACGCGGAGCTGCGCTCGCAGACGCAGGTCCTCAAGGACAGGCTGAGCGCGGGCGAATCGCTGGACGACATTCTCTACGACGCCTTTGCGGTCGTGCGGGAAGCGGCGTGGCGCGTGCTCAAACTCAAACACTATCACGTGCAGATCATCGGCGGCATTGCCCTGCACCAGGGCCGTATCGCAGAGATGAAGACGGGCGAAGGCAAGACGTTGGTCGCCACTCTGCCCGCATACCTCAACGCACTTGCAGGGAAGGGCGTTCACATCGTCACCGTCAACGATTACCTTGCCCGCCGCGACGCAGAATGGATGGGCAAAGTGCATCGCTTCCTCGGCCTCACCGTGGGCGTGGTCGTTCCCGGCATGGACGACGACGCCAAGCGCGAAGCGTATAACAGCGACATCACCTACGCCACCAACAACGAACTCGGCTTCGATTATCTGCGCGACAATCTGAAGACGGATATCCGCCGCATGGTCCAGCGCGAGCTTTCCTTTGCCATCGTCGACGAAGTGGACTCCATCCTCGTCGATGAGGCGAGAACGCCGCTCATCATTTCCGGTAAAGGCGACAAGTCCAGCGAACTGTACGAGCGCGTGGACAGGTTCGTGCGCACCCTCACGGGCGGCTTTGACGACGAGGGCAGCAAGGGCGAAGAGGACAAGGAATCCAAAAAGAAACGCAAAAAAGAGGAAGAGGAGCCGGAGGAGGAAGAAGAATCCAAGTACGGCGACTACGACGACATCGCCAAGGGCGCCAAGTACGGCGATTGGGATTACGTCATCGACCGCAAGGAGCGCAGCGTCCAGATCACGGAAAAGGGCGCGGCCAAAGCGGAACACTTCTTTAAGATAGATAACCTGGGCGACATCGAAAATGCCTCCCTCAACCACCATATCCAGCAGGCGCTCAAAGCGCACAAGCTCTTCCACCGCGACGAGGATTACATCGTCAACGACGACGAAGTTATCATCGTGGACGAGTTTACGGGCCGTCTGATGATCGGCCGCCGCTATTCGGACGGTCTGCACCAGGCGATCGAGGCAAAGGAAGGGGTCAAGATCCGCAACGAAAACAAGACGTACGCCACCATCACCTTCCAGAACTTCTTCCGTCTGTATAAAAAGCTCTCGGGCATGACGGGTACCGCAAAGACGGAGGAAGGGGAATTCCGTACCATTTACTCTCTGGACGTTCTGGAGATCCCCACCAACAAGCCCGTCATCCGCAAGGATATGCCTGACGCCGTGTATCCCACCGTGGACGGCAAAAAGCGCGCTCTGCTGCGCGAAATTTCCGAGCGCCACGAAAAGGGGCAGCCGCTGCTGATCGGTACCGCTACCGTCGAAAAGAGTGAGGAGATCGCCAAGATGCTGCGCAAAAACGGCATCAAGCACAACATCCTCAACGCAAAGAACCACGAGCGCGAAGCGGAGATCGTCGCGCAGGCGGGCCGTCTGGGCGCCGTGACCATCGCCACCAACATGGCGGGCCGCGGAACGGATATCCTGCTGGGCGGCAACCCCGAATATCTCGCCAAAAAGCGTATGCGCGAAGAGGGCGTGGAACACGACAAGATCGAACTCGCCACTTCGTATGCGGAACTGCAGGGCGAAGCGGAGGAGGAGCGCCTCAAATACCGCGCCATGTACGACGAACTGTACGACAAGTACAAGGCGGAAACGGATGCGGAAAAACAGGAAGTCGTCAAAGCGGGCGGCCTGTGCATCCTCGGTACCGAGCGTCACGAATCCCGCCGTATCGACAACCAGCTGCGCGGCCGTTCCGGCCGTCAGGGCGACCCCGGCGTGTCCATCTTCTTCATCTCGCTGGAAGACGACCTCATCAAGAGGTTCGGCGGCGAGCGCCTGAAAAAGATCTACAGCATTTTCAGCAAGGATGAAGATACCTGCCTGCAATCCAGAATGCTTTCCCGCGGCATCGAAAACGCGCAGAAAGCCATCGAGGGCCGCAACTTCGGTATCCGTAAAAACGTCCTGCAATACGACGACGTCATGAACAAACAGCGCGAAGTGATGTACGCGGAGCGCATGAAGGTCCTCAAAGGGGAAGACGTGCACGAACAGGTCGTCAAGTATATCCCCGATTTTGTCAAAAAGGTGATTTCCGAGGCGGTCAATATCGACGAAATGCCCGAAAAGTGGGATGCGGAAGCGCTCAATCGCGCTCTGGAAAACAGACTGCTCCCCGAAGGGACGCACTACATCACGCCCGAAAAACTCGCGCGCTGGGATGTGGATACCGCCATCGAAAAGATCACGAAAGCCACGGAAAAGGCTTACGAAGAGAAGATCGTTCAGGTCAAGGAAGAGCTCGGCATCGACTATGCGGACGTCGAGCGCCGCTTCCTGCTGATGAACGTCGACCGCAACTGGATCGACCAGATCGACGCGATGGATCAGCTGCGCAAGGGTATCGGCCTGCGCGCATACGGCAACGTGGACCCCGTCATCGCCTACAAGCAGGAAGGCTATGAAATGTTCGACGAGATGATCGAGCGTATCCAGAACAACACCATCGCCCTGCTTCTCAAAGTGCGCATCGAGGTCAACCGTCCCACCGTTCAGCCGGTGGCGGCGCCCAAGCCCGCACCCGCGGAAGAGGAGGTCACAGGCGCTCCGTTTGTCGCACCCATCTCCGCGCCCGATCCCGCTCAGCTCGTCACCAACTCCTCGGACGGCACTTCCCGCCCCACGGTGAAATCCAACAAGACTCCCGGCAGAAACGATCCCTGCCCTTGCGGCAGCGGCAAAAAGTATAAAAACTGCTGCGGGAAAAATCAGTAAACAAATCAAAGAGCGGAGCCGCAACGGCTCCGCTTTTTTTATTTTGTCCGATAGGGGAGAAACAAGTTTTTGAAAGTATGGGAAAAGTGCACCTCTGTTTGCTTACCGCTACGGGGAATACTTGCCGCCGCGCGAGCATAGAATAGGGCGAGGTGATGGTTCATGAGAAAGTTTTCCCTGTGGCTGACCGTGCTTCTTTTGCTGTTGCAGATCCCGCTGGTTGCGGGCTGTTCGCCGCAAAAACAGAGGAACGTATATCAGATTTCCGCGCAATTTTCCGAAAACACGCTGGAGGCGGCCATGCAGTTTACCTTTTATAACAATCAGGAAACGGCCCTTTCTTCGCTTTCTTTCAATCTGTACGGAAACGCCTACCGCAAGGGGGCGGAATATCCGCCGCTCACCGCCTCCAATGCTTCCGCTTATTACAACGGAAAGAGCTACGGGCAAATGGAAATTCTCTCCGTGTCCCCCTGCAAGGGGTGGGAAGTCGGCGGCGAGGACGAAAACATTTTGCGCGTGGAGCTGTCCGAAGAAGTGTTTCCCGAAGAGAGCGCCTGCATTACCGTGGAATATCGGCTGACGCTCGCCGAGGTGGAGCACAGGACGGGCGTTGCAAAGCGTTCGGTAAATCTTGGCAATTTTTATCCCGTTCTCTGCGCCTATGAGGAGGGGAAAGGCTTCTACGAGTGCGTTTATTCCTCCAACGGCGATCCCTTTTACAGTGAATGCGCCGACTACGACGTGACTCTGAAAACGGACGAAAAATACGTTGCGGCAAGTTCGGGACAGACGGTTTCCGCGGCGAGGGAAGGCTTCTTCGTCACCTATCGCTACAAGCTGGAAAACGCGCGCGACTTTGCCCTTGTCCTGGGGGAAGAATACGAGGTGTATCAGACGCAGGAGGACGGGGTGCAGATCCTGTATTGCGCCTACGACGGGGAAAATGCGGAGGAAACGCTGCAGATCTTGTCCGAGTGTATCACATATTTTTCGGATACGTTCGGCGATTTTCCGTACAAAACGTATACGGCCGTGCAGACGGGATTCTGTTTCGGGGGCATGGAATACCCCGGGCTGGTGTACCTTTCGGACGCGCTCTCGCGGAAAGATCTGCTGTACACGGCGGTGCATGAGACGGCGCACCAGTGGTGGTACGCCGCCGTGGGCAACAACGAGTGCGAGTATGCCTTTCTGGACGAGGGATTGGCGGAGTATTCCTGCTATCTCTTCTTTTCCGAGTACGACGACTACGGGATCAGCGCCGCCGATCGGCTGAAAATGGCGCATTCCGCCTGCAACGCGCTCGTGTCCGTGCAGGAAAAGGTGTTCGGGGAGGCGGATACCAGCATGAACCGCCCCCTGTCCGAATACGGCGCTTACGAATACGTCGTCATCGCGTACGACAAGGGGATGCTCCTCTTCGACGCCCTGCGCGACGCAGTGGGGGAACGCTCTTTCTTTTCCTCGTTGAAGAGGTATTATAAGCAGAACGAGGGGAAGATCGCCACGCCCGCAACGCTTGCTGCGGCCTTTAAAAACGCGGGCGCAAGCGGCGTGATCGCGTCCTTTATGGACGGCTCGGCAATCGTGTAAAAGAAAAAAGCGGGGTACGTACCCCGCTTTTTTGAACGATTTTCAGTGGCAGCCGCTGCAAGTTTTGCAGTTTCCGCTGCACTTTGACGGTTTTTTCCCCGTAGAGGAAAACATTTCTCCGCTCCAGTCGCGCACGGCGGGCGCCTTGCAGTCGGGGCAGAGGACGGGATCGTCAAATTTCTGCACAAGCTCTTCAAATTTTTTTCCGCATTTTTCGCATTTGTATTGCAGGATAGGCATAACAGCTCCTTTCCCGCCCTCTCCGCAAGACGTCGGATCGCGGCGGAATGAGATAAAATTCTTTGCAAAGAGAGGGCCGCCGAGGGCTTTTGTAAGACCGTGTTTTTCGGGCCGCCGATGTCGGACAAAACTTCCGCAGGGGAAAGCCGTTTCCTCTCTTTTTTCTTTTATTATAGCATTTTGTTCTCTTATTTGCAAGCAAACGCGGGCATAAATGCCGTTGCCGCGGCATACAATAAAGGGCGGAACTTCCGCAAAAGGGGGTATTCCCGTGCGATTGTCGGAGGAATCACTCACCGCGCTGGGCGTCAATGCGGACGTCGCGGCGGGCGGGGCAAAAGTCGTGGTGTATGCGGGCGTGTGCGCCTGCTTTGAAAACGTAAAGGGGATCGTCCGCCTTTCGTCGGAGGAGGTGGTGCTGCGCGCTGGCAGGGGCGAAGTGTGCGTGCGCGGCAAGGATCTGCGCGTGGCGCGCTTCGGATTGGGCGATCTGTGGCTTTCGGGAAAGGTGACGCAGGTGGAAATTTCGGAGGAAACGCCGTGAAGCCGCTCTTTCTGGACGAATACGAACTGACCGCGAGTATGCCCCTGCGCGCGCTGGAAAAACTCGGCGACGGGGGTGTGAGCGTGTACGACGTGCAAAAAATTGCCCCGGGAAAGCTGAAATTCCGTGCAAAATCAAAAGAAAGCGAAAAAATTTTTGCAATTTTGCGCGGTTCGTGTTATACTGTTAACAAATACGGGAGCGTGGGGCTGAAACGCCGCCTGCAAAAGCTTGTCAAAAGGCCCGGCGCGATCGCCGCGGCGCTGTTGGTCTGTCTGCTTGCGGCAGCTGCCAACCTGTTTGTGCTGCGGGTGGAGGTGGACGGAAGCGTCCGCTATGCTTCGCAGACGCAGGAGATCCTGCGGGAGGAGGGACTGTACCTCTTTTCCGCGTACAGCGAGCAAACTGCCGAGCGCGTTCGCGCGCGGCTGATGCGCCTTTCCGGCGTTGCGTTTGTCACCTTGGAAAAGGAGGGGTGCGTCTTGCGCGTCACCTTCCAGGAAAGCGAGGAAACGCCCGTTCCGCAGCGGGAAACTCAGCTGACGGCCCCCTGCGACGGGGTGTTGCAGGAACTCACCGTCCTGCGCGGCGTGCCGCTCGTGCAAGAGGGCGAAAAGGTGAGCGCGGGGCAGAAGCTTGCGGACTGCGGGGAGGGAGAATCCTTCGCCGTCGCGCGCGCGGTATTATCGTGCGAGGGCGTGTACACGTATGCGTGCGGGGACGCGCAGGGTGCAAAGGCGCGCGCCGTGGCAAAGGCGGTCTTTCTCAGCGGCGGTACTCCCGTAAAGTACGAAGTTGCGCTGACAGGCGGCGGAGGGAAATTTCTCTACACCGTGCGGCTGCAATATCTGTTGCGGCTGGGCGTGAATTTCGGAGAAAACGAGTAATAACAGCCCGCATCTGCGGGCGGAAGGATGTACAATGGAACAGACAAAAATCACCATCGACGCGGGCAACCTGGACGATATGCAGAAGCTGCTCGGCACCTTTGACGAAAATCTGAACATCGTGACGAGGGAGCTGGGCGTGCAGGCGTCCGTGGAAGGTGTTCTTTTAAAAATTTCGGGGGACGAGGATAACGTCACGCTCGCCGCGCGGGTGCTGGAAGGCATTTTGAAGCTGATCCGCGCAGGGGAGAGTGTGGACAAGTCCCGCATCGTCTATTGCATCGAACTTGCAAGGGAGGGCAACCTCGAAGGCATCGAGCAGGTCATGAGCGGGGTGGTGGCGATCACATCTCGCGGAAAGCAGATCAAGTGCAAGACGGTGGGGCAGAAAAAATACGTGGACGCCATCAAAAAGAACACCGTCGTGTTCGGCGTGGGGCCTGCGGGAACGGGCAAGACCTATCTTGCCGTCTGCCTGGCGGTCAGCGCGTACAAGGGGAAGCAGGTGGAAAAGATCATTCTCACCCGTCCCGCGGTGGAAGCGGGCGAAAAGCTCGGCTTTCTGCCCGGCGATCTGCAGACCAAGGTCGACCCTTACCTGCGCCCGCTGTACGACGCCTTGCAGGAAATGTTCGGCATGGAGACCTATCTCAAACTCATGGAAAAGGGCAGCATAGAGATCGCGCCCCTCGCGTATATGCGCGGCAGAACGCTCTCCAATGCCTTTATCATTCTGGACGAGGCGCAGAACACCACCACAGAACAGATGAAAATGTTCCTCACCCGCATGGGGGACGGCAGCAAAATGGTCATCACGGGCGACGTCACGCAGATCGACCTGCCCGAAGGCAAGAAGAGCGGACTCAAACACGCCATTTCCATTCTCAAAAACATTGAGGGGATCGAGACGGTCACGCTCACCGCCAAGGACGTGGTGCGTCACCCGCTCGTCATGGAGATCGTGCGCGCATACGAGCGTGAAAGTGCGCGCCAGAACAGCGGAGGAAAAAAATGAGGTACGCGGATTCCGCCGAGCGCAGGACGTTCGGCAAGGTCGAATGCGTGAAGAGCGTGTTCGCCTTTCTCTTCAATTATCTGATCCTGCTCCTGTTGGTGGCGCTGTTCATCTGGATGAACACGCTCGCCATCGAGGGGGAGAGCTTCACAAATTACGTCAAAGAGCACTACAACGTTGTCATTTACCTGTTGGCAAGCATTTTCATACTCTGTCTGACCATCTATTTTTACTACATTTTTGAGGACAAGAGTATGCTCGCCTCCACGCGCAACATCTGGCTGATCTTTGTCATGCTGGATATCTGCCTGCTCACCTGCTATCTGTTCGGGTATTTCTTCAACGTCTATTCGCGGCCTGTGGCGCTTCTGGCGCTTCTGGCGCTCCTGCTTCTCAGCCGCAGAGATGCGATCTTTCTCAACAGCATCTTTGCCGTGATGATGTTTTCCATCGACAGCTTTACCAATTTCAGCGAGATCAACGCCTATCCCATCGCGCTCAGCGCCACGCCGCTGATGGCGTTTTCGGCGGGCATGGTCGGCATTTTCGTGGGCAGTCAGGTCAAGACGCGTATCCGCTCTTTTCTGAGCGGCTTTGCGGTGAGCATTCCCATCGTTGCCATGATCGCCTGTCTCGAATACAGCCGCGGCGGCGCCGTCGTCTATCTCATGCTCTTCGGGCTGGAAGCGGGGGTGCTTTCCTCCGTCCTGTTTATGGCGTTTCTGCCCGTGTTCGAGGTGCTGTTCAACTGCATCACCGATTACCGCCTGCGCGAACTCACCGATCACGACGCGCCCCTCATGCGCGAACTCAAAGAGCGCGCCATGGGGACCTTTAACCACTCCATCGTGGTCGCGCACCTCGCGGAGGCGTGCGCCATCGCGTTGGGGGAGGACGCCGCGCTCGCCCGCGCCGCCGCTTATTATCACGACGTCGGCAAGCTGCGCCAGCCCGAATATTTTACGGAAAACCAGACGGGTTACAACCCGCACAACGAACTTTCCCCCGAACTTTCCGTGGACATCATCCGCGCCCACGCCAAAGACGGGTACGAACTCATTCTCAACAGGCGCCTGCCCAAGGCGCTTGCGGACGTCGCCGTGCAGCACCACGGCACCATGCCCATCAAGTATTTCTATGCCAAGGCATTGAAAATGACGGACGGCGCCCTGAACATCGAGGACTTTTCTTACAGCGGCCCCAAGCCGCAGACCAAGATCGCCGCGATCATCATGATCGCGGACGCCAGCGAGGCCATCTCCCGCACTCTGCCCGACCGTTCCCCCGAAAAGGTGGAAGGGGCGGTGCGCGACATCATCGAGGAACGCATGGACCTCGATCAGTTTGACGAGTGCGACATCACCATGAAAGACCTCGCGGTCATCAAATCGACCATCGTGTCCTGTCTGACGGGCGTATATCACAGCCGCGTGCAGTATCCAAAACTCAAACTCAAGAGAACGGAAGAGGAGAACACCAAAGAAAATGCGTAAACTGATCGTACAGTGCGAGGACGAGGACTTCGACGTCTCTCTTCTCGAACAATTCGGCGCACAGGACGTGGATACGGACGCCACCTTGTGCATGGAACTCGTCTTTACCGACGAGGAGGGGATCCGTTCCCTCAACGCGAGCACGCGCGGCAAGGATGCCGTCACCGACGTGCTCAGCTTTCCCAATCTGGAAAATATCTTTTGCAAGCCCATCCGCAAGGCGGATTTCCCCTTCGATACGGACGAGGAGGGCAATCTCTTTTTGGGCAGCGTGGTCATCTGCCGTCAGCGCGCCGCGCAGCAGGCGGAGGAATACGGCCATTCCCTGGAACGCGAGGTCTATTATCTCGCCGTACACGGGCTGTGCCACCTGCTCGGCTACGACCATGAAGAGGAGTCGGACAAAGCGCTGATGCGCGAGCGCGAGGAGCGCATCCTCTCCGCCATGAACTTGGGGAGGGACGCGCAATGAAGAGCGGATTTGTCGCCGTCATCGGCAAAGCCAACGCGGGCAAGAGCACCCTCGTCAACGTACTGGTGGGGGAAAAGGTCGCCATCGTCTCCCCCAAACCGCAGACCACGCGCGACCGCATTCTCGGCGTTCTCAACGAGGAAAACGCGCAGATCGCTTTCGTGGACACGCCCGGGATCTATAAATCCAAAACCGCCCTGTCCGACATGATGATGCGCACGGCGGAACAGTCCGCCAAGGACGTGGAACTTATTTTGTACGTTCACGACGGGCATAAGGGCGTTTCCGAATCGGACATTTCTCTGATGAAGCACTATCTCGGGTTCGGGATCCCCATGATGATCGCTTACACAAAGACGGACATCATGCCCGAAGAGAATATCCCCGCGGACGTGAAAAAACTGTACGAAGAGGGCATCGAATGCGACATTCTGCCCGTCTCCGCCCGCCGCGGCAAAAACATTGCAAAGCTGAAAGCCGCCATTGCCGAAAAGCTGCCCGAGGGGGAAAAGCTGTTCCCCGACGACGTACTTTCGGACAAGAGCGAAAAATTCATGATCGCCGAGATCATGCGCGAAAAGATCCTGTTGAAGTATGACAAGGAGATTCCGCACGGCGTTGCCATCCTCGTCAACACCTTCAAAAAGCGGGAGACGGGAAACATTTACGACATCGATCTGGACATCATCTGCGAAAAGGCGAACCACAAGGCCATCCTCATCGGAAAGCAGGGGAAGGCGCTCAAAGAGACGCTCTCCTTTGCGCGCAAGAGCATGGAGGAATTTTTGGGGGCAAAGGTGATGCTCACCGCGTACGTCAAGGTCAAGGACGACTGGCGGGACAAGGCAAACCTTCTCAAAGAATACGGCTACGGCGGCAACGATGAAACGTTGTAAAAAAAGCGGGCGCACGTCCGTGCGCCCGCAAAATCGGCAAAAAAGCAGGACAACGTCCTGCTTTTTTGTTACTCCTGCGGTGCTTCTTTGGGAAGCTCGGAATTGTATTTGTTGACGATCGCCATAAACGATTTGGAGGAAAAGACGGCGATCGCAACGACGATGACGATGGCAATGTCGATAAAGACAAAAGAGTTGTAGCCGAGGCTGTAGATCCAGGGGTTCTGGTCTCCCGCATATTCGGAGAAGGCAAAAACGCCAGAGAAGAGGTGGGAGGCAAAGCGGAGCACGGACGCCACGATGCCGCCGAGCGCTACGGCAAGCTGCGGCTTGCCCTGGAACGCTTTCACGTTGCGGAACATTCCGGAAAGTCCGATGGTGGCAAACGCAACTGGGTAGTCGAGGAGGAACTGCGCGGGATGGATGAGCCAGGGATCCTGCAGCGCCTGCAGAATGCCGTAAATAAATCCCGCAAAGACGCCTTTCTTCACGCCGAACATATAAGAATAGATCATGAGGGGGAGCAGGCTTGCCAGGGTCACCGAACCGCCCTGCGGCATCGTGAACAGCTGAATGTAGGAGAGCGCAAAGCTCATGGCGATGCACACGGCCGCATAGGAAATGGTGCGGGAATCAAACTTTTTGCGGTCCTTTCTGCCGAGGAAGAAGGTCAGCGCCAGAATGACGACAACCAGCCCCGCCGCGCACAGGTACAGCCCCAATCCGTTGATGGATTCCTGCGATACCCAGTTGTTGTTTGCCGCGTCGCCCGAGGTAAAGTAGATTCCGAGGCAGACAAAGAGCGCGATCAGGGCGGCAACGCTTAAGCTGAGGCAGACGATCAGGGTCACTTTAAAGGACTTTGCGGAATAAAAACTGCTTATGTAGCAGGCGGCAATGCTCAGGACGATGACAATGGCGAGTGCGACGGTCGGCCAGAGAACGAGGTCGAAAATGTACCCGTTTTCGCTCATGTCGAAAAATTCCAGAGAGAGCATGGCCGTCACGATGACGACGGCGATCCCCGCTGCAAACGCGATGGCAAATTTTACATACGTACGCAGAAAATCGGGCCGTTTCAGGCGCACAAACACGCCCACCGCCAGCAGTACGACAAGCAGCGCGACCACCAGCCAGAGCAGCACGCCCGAAAGGGCGTCCTTTGCGTAAGAGGTCCATACGTCCTCGTAGACGTATCCTTCGTCCGTCGAGGAAATGTAGGAGCTCAGCACATTGAGTAACATAAAAACTCCTTTTGCCCGCCGAACGTAGCTCTTTTGGTATTCGCACGCCGAAGCGTCTCTTTTGCAAAAAAGAACACGCTCCGTGTTCTGGGCGTGCCGATCTATCGTCTTTGCATCTTCCGTTCAAGCATTACCTTGTCCGGTTCAAAGGGTATCATCTCAGCCTTTTACAGCACCCCCGGCGGTTCAGTTGTATTCACAAGTTTTTCCAAAGAAAAACGTTGCGTCTTGAATTTACGGTACAGATTATACCCTAAAAGAGATTGAAAGTCAACAAGATTTATGTTACAATAGATTTATCTTTTTCCGAGGGGGAAAGTTATGTCAAACTTCTATGCTTTTCTGGACAGAATGAAATACATTCGCCGCTGGTCGCTGATGCGTTCCTCGCGCGACGAGAACATCATGGAGCATTCCCAGCAGGTGGCGCTGTTTGCGCACGCGCTCGCCGTCATTGATACGGAGATCTGCGGCAACGCGCCCGATATTTCCAAAACGGTGCTCTACGCTCTGTATCACGAAACCAGCGAGGTGATGACGGGCGATCTTCCTACCCCCATCAAGTATTTCAACAACGAGATCCACGGCGCATACAAACAGCTGGAAGACCGCGCCTGCGACAAGCTGCTCGACCTTCTGCCCGCGCAGATGCGCGGCGGGATCGCGCCCTTCGTCAAGGCGGATGCGGACAGCTATGAATACAAGCTCGTCAAGGCGGCGGATAAACTTTCCGCCTACGTCAAGTGCCTGGAAGAACTGAAGGCGGGCAACGAGGAATTCCGCAAGGCAAAAGAGAGTATAGAAGGGGAACTTCGCGAAAAAAAACTGCCCTGTCTCGATTACTTTATGCAGACGTTTATTCCCGGATTTTTGCTGACGTTGGATGAAATGGAGGACTTATAAGTGAAGATCGACCTTCAGAAACGCCAGCGGGAACTGGAGCGCGAAGGCAAGTTTGACGTGGACATGAACGAGGTACACCGTACCTTTGACGCGCAGCCCATCGACGGGAATTTTGAGTACCTGCCCCGCCGCGCAAGCGAAAAATTCCGCCGTCTTTGGCTGTTGAGCGTGGTCAGCGTTGTCGGCCCCGTCATCAATTTTTTTGCGCACGGCGCAAAGGTGCGCGGCAGAAAGAACCTGCGCGCGCTCAAGGGCAAGGGCGCCGTCAGCGTGTGCAACCATGTGCTGACGTTGGACACTCTGCTCCTGAAAAATGCCGTCGGGCCCTTCCGCTTGTTCAATACGGGCTCTTATTACCTCATGAAAAAGGGCTGGCTGGGCAAAATATTCAAAGCGGGCGGATTTCTGCCCGTCGGAACCACCGTTCCCGATATGATCAAGCTGCAAAACGCCATCCAAGCGCTGTTGCGGCAGGGCAAGATCATCAATTTCTATCCCGAACACGCCCTCTGGCCGGGGTACAGGCGGATCCGCCCTTTTAAAGCGGGCGCTTTTCACTTTGCCGTCAAGTTCGGCGCGCCCGTTCTGCCCGTGTTTATCGGATTCCGCATGACGAAACTGCGCAAATTTTTCCATTGCAAACCCAAGGCGATCCTGCACATTCTCCCCGCCGTGTATCCGCCCGAAGAGGGGAACCTGCGCGAGCGGGCGCGCGTCTTTTCCGAACAGGTCAATGCAATTTTGTGTGAGGAAGCTACCCGCTTTTACGGGGAAAACGCGAGGGCGCTCGACTACGTCGGGGATTTGGGGGAAACGCAACAGTAAACAGCTTTTCGGCGCGCCTTTTTGGCGCGCTTTTTTGTGCGCGCGGCGGGCTTTTTCCTTGACGAAAACCGCTTTGACATGATACAATATTTTCAAGAATACAATGAATGTGTCGGCTGTAAAGCCGTCCGAAAAAAGGAGGTGCCGCCGTGGAATACGTCTATCTTTTGCTGCTTCTCGGCGTTGTCATCGCCTTTTGCGTCTTTATCAACCGCGTCACCGACAAACTGAAGATCCCTTCCTTGCTCCTCTTTATCGGGCTGGGGGTGCTGTTCGGCGTGCTCCTGCGCCCGCAGATCGGAAATTTCACCGATTACTCGCTGGGCAACGCCGTGTGTTCCGTGTGTCTGGTGTTCGTTATCTTTTACGGCGGATTCGGCACAAACTTCAAGGAAGCGCGCCCCGTGGCGGCGCGCGCCGCGCTCCTTTCCTTTGCGGGGACGGCGCTGACGGCGGCGCTGACGGGCGTGGGCGTGTATGCCGTGTTCCAGCTGCTGCCTTTCGGAAAGATCGGCTGGGCGGAGAGTATGCTCATCGGGTGCGTGCTCTGCTCTACGGACGCGGCCTCCGTCTTTAACATTCTGCGTACCCGCAGGCTGAATTTGCGGTACAGAACTTCCTCTCTGCTTGAAATGGAGTCAGGCTCCAACGACCCCGTTTCCTATATGCTCACCGTGGTTTTTGTCACCGTTTTGGGGGCACGTGCAGGCGTTTCCGAGGCGATCGGCGGCTGGCAGATCGTGGGGATGCTCTGCGCACAGGTCGGGTTCGGCGCCGTCGCGGGCATCGCGTTCGGCTTTCTGGGCAAGTTTGTCCTGCAAAAATTTTCTTTCAATATGGGGCAGGGGGGAACCATCTTTGTCATCGCCCTCGCCCTGGTCGCCTATGCCGTGCCTTCCGTTCTTCCCGGATTGTGGGCGGGCAACGGGTACCTTTCCGTGTATCTGTGCGGGATCTTGCTCGGCAACGCGCACATTCCGCAAAAACGGGACGCTGTCCGCTTTTTCGACGTGCTGACGGGGGTTGCCCAAATGGTCATTTTCTTCCTTTTGGGTCTGCTCGCCACGCCCGAATGGCTCATTAGACCGGAAGTTCTTCTTCCCGCCCTTCTCATTTTCGTGTTCCTCACCCTCATTGCAAGGCCCGCGGCGGTGTCCGCTCTGCTCTTGCCCTTCCGCGCCCGCGCCAACCAGATCTTTGTCATCTCCTGGGCGGGGCTGCGCGGCGTTGCGTCCGTCGTTTTCGCCGTGTATGCGGTCAGCTCGGTATCTTTGCCGTACGATCTCTTTTCCATCGTCTTCTGCGTCGTCCTGCTGTCCATGATCGTGCAGGGGACGCTTCTTCCCTTCTTTTCCAAAAAGGCGGGAATGCTCTCCGCAGGCGGAGACGTGTTGCGCACCTTCAACGACTATCAGGAAGAGGGCTCGGTCAGTTTTGTCAAGGTCGTCGTGGGAGAAAACCATCCGTGGGCGGGCAAAAAACTCAAAGATTGCGTCATGCCGCGCGAATTTCTCGTCGTCCTGCTGCTGCGCGGGGACGAGACCATCGTACCCGACGGGGAGACGGTGGTGGGGGCGGGCGATCTGCTCGTCACCGCGGCTCCCGAATTTGAAAACAGGCAGGAATTCGGAATGTACGAGGAATATCTCGGGGCAGGCCACGAGTGGGCGGGCAAAACGGTGCGCGAACTCGCGCTTCCGCGCGGCTTGCTCATCGCCATGATCAAGAGGTCGGGCAATACCGTCATTCCCTACGGCGCCACCCGTCTGCAGGAGGGGGACACCCTCGTCTGTCTGCGCCTGCACGAAGGGGAAGGCGCATAATCCGCCATTTTTCGGACATACTGTCAGCAAAACGGAGGTACGTATGTCTGAAATCCTGCAATTTCTGCTGATCGCCGTGGGTGCGTTTATCGTGCTGGCGATCCTTTTGAAACTCTTTAAAGTAAGCGTCAAGACGATTTTAAAATTTGCCGTCAATACGGCGATAGGCATAGGCGTCATTTTCCTGCTCAATCTCATTCCGGGCGTTTCCATCCCCATCGTGTGGTGGACGGCGCTGGTGTGCGGTCTGTTCGGGATCCCAGGCGTCCTCGTCCTGCTTCTGCTCGGTTTTATCCTGTAACGGAGCGGTTGCGGCGGTATTTTTCAGAGGTGTACGATGGAAAATTTTGAACGCGTGCGCCGCTGCGAAATGCTTGCAAAGGAAAAGGACGCTACTGTAGCGCAGATCGCCCTTGCGTGGCTGTTTTGCTGCGGCCTGAATACTTTTGCCGTGACGGGAACTTCTTCCGCCGAGCGTATGAAGGAGAACATTGCCGCGTTTTCCCTGAAACTGACGCAGGAAGAATGCCGCTTTTTAAATCCGGAAGAGTAAAATATGCCCGACTGTGCAAATTGAAGTGAACCCCAAAGTTTGGACAAAAATTTAATTAAATTGTTTGGTAATGAGTTCGGTATTGCACCGGGCTCATTCCTTTTAATTTGCGAGAAATTCTCTTGTTGTTCCAGTAGAATATGTATTTGTG
>DXFX01000082.1 GCA_019114245.1 Candidatus Borkfalkia faecipullorum
GGCACGGCGGGCATGCCGATCTTAGACGTTCTGAAAAACAAAAAACTGTTTGAAACGGCTGTCGTCGTTACCCGCTATTTCGGCGGCGTAAAACTGGGCGCGGGCGGGCTCGTGCGCGCCTATTCGGGCACCGCAGCGGAGGCGTTGGCGGGCGCGGACGTGCGGGAATTCAAAATCTGCCGCGAGCTTTTCGTATCCGTCGGCTATGAGCATTTCGACGCGCTCAAAAGGTTTCTTGCGGGCTGCGGGGCGGATGTTAAAGACGTAGCCTATGCCGGCAAGGTGACCGTTACCGCCGCGGTAGAGGAGGAAAGCGCCCCTGCGTTTGCCGCCGCGCTCACCGACCATATGGCGGGCAGGGCTGAAATAAAGGAGGGGAAAAGCTATTGGTTCCCTTTTGCCGTAAAGTGATGTTCCATCGATAAATTCGATGATTTTTATTCGTATTATCCGTTTTGCAAATTATTTACAAATGCGGAAGCATGTGCTATAATACAACAAGAAAAAAAGGCGCACGCGCGCCCGATATAAAGGAAGTGTGGTTATGAAATTCATCAAAGCGGAAAAATTAAAGGAAAAACCCGCCGATCAGAGCAAGCTCGGCTTCGGCAAGATCTTCACCGACTACATGCTGACGATGAAGTACAGAGACGGCAAGTGGGAGGAACCGGTCATCGAACCGTACGGGCCCGTTCCGTTCGATCTTGCGACGACCGTTTTCCATTACGCGCAGGGCATCTTCGAGGGACTCAAAGCGTTCCGCAACGATAAGGGAGAGGTGCGCGTTTTCCGCCCCGAAGAAAACTTCAAGCGCATGAACCGTTCGGCGGAGCGTATGTGCATTCCGCAGATCGATGAAAAGGCGGTCCTGGAAGGACTTTTCGAGCTTTTGAAAGTGGAAAAGGACTGGATCCCCACCGCGCCCGGCACGGCGCTGTATATCCGCCCCAGCATCATCGCCACCAACGTGGCGCTGGGCGTACACGCGGGTTCGGAGTATTTGTTCTTCATCATTCTTTCCCCCGTCGGCAGCTACTATGCGCACGGGCTCACCCCCACGCGCCTTCTGGTGGAGGACTACTACACCCGCGCTACCGTGGGCGGCACGGGCGAAGCGAAGTGCATCGCCAACTATGCCGTCAGCCTGAAAGCGGGCGAAGAGGCGGAAAAGAAAGGGTTCGACCAGGTGCTCTGGCTGGACGCCAGCGAAAAGAAATATGTGGAAGAAGTGGGCTCCATGAATATGTTCTTCGTCATTGACGGGGAAGTGGTCACGCCCCAGCTCGTCGGCTCCATTCTCCCCGGGATCACGCGCAAGAGCAGCATCGAACTTCTCAAAGCGCACGGCTACCGCGTCAGTGAGCGCCGCGTGTCCATCGACGAAGTGATCGCCGCACAGCAGGCGGGAAAGCTGGACGAAGCGTTCGGCACGGGTACCGCGGCAGTCATTTCTCCCGTCGGCATGATGGAGTACAAGGGCAAGGACTACGTCGTAAACAACGGCGAGATGGGCAAGATCACCAAATGGCTGTACGATACCATCACGGGCATTCAGACGGGCAGACTGGAAGATAAATACGGCTGGGTAGTAAAACTCTGATGTTTTTCGATAAACTGTTTAAGAAAAAGCCAAACGAAAAAGCCATCCGAAAATTCTGGGCGGAATTTGAATCGCGCGCAGACCTGTTTGCGGACATTCTGCAAAAGGAAGAGGAGGACGGCGAAGATTTTCTCTGGATGGAAGGGATGGTGCGCAAGTCTTTAAAGCTGTGCGTGCTGGATTCCTCCGTCGGATTTGCATTCCATTTCGAGCGCAACCGCGATCCCGTACGTCTCGTCTTTTCCACGAAAGGCGACGACTATCTTCGCGCCGTCGGGGAGAAACTGACGGAGTATTATCCGCAGTCCCTTTCCGATAAAATTCAGTTTGCCGTGGAAGAATAACGTCTTTTTTCCGCACCCGATCGGGTGCGGAATTTTCACAAAACGGGGGTACGTATGGCAGAAATCACGTCGATCGTGCAGCAAAAAAAGGATAAGGAACGCGTCAGCGTGTATGTGGACGGCAGGTTTTACTGCGGCATGATGCTGGAAACGGTCATCCGCTGCCGCCTGAAAGAGGGGATGCAGATCGATTGCGAAAAGCTGGACGAGATCCAGTTTGAAAACGAAAAATCGCAGGCGCTGGACAAGGCGATCACCCACCTTTCCGCCACCATGAAAACGCAGAAGCAGATGCGCGATTTTCTCAAAAAGAAAGGGTATGCGGACGCCGTGTGCGAATACGTGTTGGAAAAACTGCGCGAATACAGGTTTGTGGACGACAGGGAATACTGCACACAGTTTGTGGAAACGGCGGGCAAAAATTACGGCTCTCTGCGCATTGCGCAGGAGCTGAAAAAGCGCGGCGCACAGGAAGAGGACATCGACGCGGCGCTTTCCGAGCGCACGGGCGAATCGGAAGCGGCGGAAAAGGCGGTGCGCAAGTACATGAAAAACAAGGAATTTACGCGGGAAAACCTGTCCAAGGCATTTCGCAATCTGCTTTCCAAGGGGTTCGATTACGAAACGGCGAAAGAGGCGCTCGCCTCGCTCGGCGCGGACGAAGAAGATTAAAGGGGAGGGAAAAGTATGCAAAAGGTGCTCACCTGCGCGCAGATGCGCGCGGCGGACGAATACACCATCCGCACGCTGGGCGTCGCTTCTCAGGAACTGATGGAGCGCGCGGGCGCGGCGATCGCCGAGGAGGCGGAAATCCTGCTTTCCTCCTGCGGCGGGAAAAAGGTGCTCGCCGTCTGCGGCGGCGGCAACAACGGCGGCGACGGCTGGTGCGCGGCGCGGCTCCTGCTTGAAAAGGGTTACGACGTCAGCGTGTTTTCTCTTTCCAAGGAGTTTTCTCCCGACTGCGCCGCGCAGAGAGAAAAATTTACGGGCGAACAGGTGCAGACCTTTTTGCCGGACGCGGACGTCATCATAGACGCCATTTTCGGGACGGGCTTTCACGGCGAACCGCAGGGAGAGTTTGCGGAGGCAATCCGCAAAATCAACCAAAGCGGCGCCAAGGTCGTATCTGCGGACGTTCCCAGCGGTCTGAACGGGGATTCGGGGATGTGCAGCCTCTGCGTCCGCGCGGACGTCACGGTTGCCGTGGGCGAGCTGAAAGCGGGCCTTTTGCTTGCAAACGGGGCGGACGTATGCGGAAAAATCGTGCGAAAGGACATCGGGATCCGGACAGGGGAGGAGGCAATGTGGCGCACGCAGGCGCAGGACTTTGCGCCCCTGTTCCCTCCGCGCAGAAAAAACAGCAATAAGGGGAATTTCGGCAAGGCGGTGATCCTTGCGGGCAGTTTGCGCTATTCGGGCGCGCCCCTGCTTTCCGCCGCGGCGGCTCTGCGCACGGGGTGCGGCTATACCTGCCTCGCCCTTCCCGAGGAACTCTTTTCCGCCTGCATCGGAAAATTTCCCGAGGCCATCCTCACCCGCGCGCCCTCCGAAAAGGGCAGCCTGCGCTGCGACGAGCCTTTCCTGCGCTCGCTCATGGCGGGGGCGGACTGCATTGCCGTCGGCATGGGCTGCGGCGTTTCGGACGGGGTGTACGATATTCTCTGCTTCTTATTGCGCGAGTACAGGGGCGTTCTGCTCATCGATGCGGACGGAATCAACTCTCTTGCGGCGTACGGCGTGCAGGTTTTGGAAAACGCGGCCTGCAAGGTGATCCTCACTCCCCATCCCAAGGAATTTTCCCGCCTGTCCGACTGCGATTTTTCCGAGGTTCTCGAAAACGGAGTCTCCCTCGCGCAGGCCTTTGCAAAAGAGTACGGCTGTACGGTATTGCTGAAAGGCAACACTTCCGTCATCACGGACGGGAAAGAGATCCTGCTGAATACGGAAGGCACGCCCGCGCTTGCCAAGGGCGGCAGCGGGGACGTGCTTTCGGGGATCATCGCGGCGATCGCGGCGCGCGGCGTCAGCCCGCTGCAGGCGGCGGCGTGCGGGGCTTTTCTTCTGGGCAGGGCGGGGGAATACGCCGCCCGCGAAAAGGGGGAATATTCCGTGATCGGCACGGACGTCACGGAAAAACTTCCGCAGGCGATCCTCTCTTTACAGGTATAAAGCTTTGCTTTCGCGGCAATACTAAGTGACGGAAACCCGTTCTTCTTACATATACTGACAGGGGAGGGGTATTCCGAAAGACAAAGCGAGGTCGCGAGCATGGAAATTCATAGGGGAGAACTGTATTACGCAGACCTGAGCCCCGTTGTGGGCAGTGAACAGGGCGGGGTCCGTCCCGTGCTGGTGGTACAAAACGACGTAGGCAACAAGTACTCTCCCACCGTCATTGCGGCGGCGGTGACAAGCAAGCTTACAAAGGCAAAATTGCCCACGCACATTGAAATTTCGGGCAAAACTTTCGGGTTGCAGCGGGATTCTGTCATCCTTCTCGAACAGATCCGCACGCTCGACAAGCGAAGATTGAAAGAACGCATCGGCGTTCTGCCCGTTTCCACCATGCGTCGGGTAGACGGGGCTCTTCTGATCAGTCTCGGCTGTTCAGCGCAGCATACGGCGATCAATTAAACGACAAAGAGCGCGGCTTGTGCCGCGCTCTTTTTTACAGAAATCTGTTCTGTTCGGGGGAGTAGGTATAGCCGATCTGCGCAAGTTTTTCGCAGATCTCCCGTTCGTCGGCGTCCAGGTCGTCGCACAGAGCGTGCAGATTCGGGTAGACGTCGCGCAGTTTCATGTTGACAAAGCTTAAAAGCATGACAGGGTCTTGCGGTATCATACAGATCTCCTTTTTATTCTTTTCCGCGGTAGCGGCGTTTGAGTACAAAGACGGTGAGAAATACAAACAGTATTGTCAGGAGCGCCAGCGCCGCCAGACTGATCAGCGGGGAATATCCGAACATCGCACGGTGAAAAATTTCGGCGGGCAGCCAGCCGTTCAGTCCGCAGACGTTGCCGAACACGGCAATGCCCCAGGCGGAAGGGGTGATGTATTTTATGTATCCCGCCGCTCCGTCCAGCACGAGCACTCCGTCCGAAAACACGACCTGCATAATGATGATCAGCAGGACGGGCAGGATGGCGCTCTCCGATTTTTTGAGCAGGGCGGAGAGGAAGAGCCCAATCGCCGTCACGGAAAGGTTGGTGAGGATGAGTGCGGCGAGACAGAGCAAAAAGTCGGGGACGGGTGCGGAAAAATTGAACGGACTGTACAGGGCGGTCCCGAAAAGGAGCACGCTGCACTGCACGATCCCGACGAGCGCAAGGACGCAGAATTTGGAGAGCGCGTAGGCGGAGACGTCCAGTCCGCCGAACACTTCCCGAGAAAGGACGTCGCGTTCCTTGCAGATCTCGCGGTAGCTGTTGAGGATCCCCATCATGGCGGACATCATCACCAGGATAAAGACGGTGATGTTTGCCTGGGAGACATCTTTGGCGGTGAAGGCGTCCGAACGGCAGGCAATGGCGAGGATGAAGAGCATGACGGGTGCTTCGAGCAGGAGGGGCAAAAGCTGCCCCGCGTTGGTAAAGATCTGGCGCAGATAGCGGGAAACGAGCACGCGGAAGTGCATCATGTTCATGCGCGCGGAGCGGGAACGGAATTTTTTCATCTTTCTTCCTCCTGCGGCAAATCTTTTTTGCGGGTTTCCTTAAGATTTTTGGGCGGTTTCTCCCACGCCTTCTCTTCGCTGTACTCTTCGGGCGGCAGAATGCTGTTTTTGCCGTACAGCTCGGAAAATTCGCGGAAGAGTGCCTTGTATTCTTCCGTGCTCCTGTACTTTGCGGCAAAGCGTTCGCTCGTTTCCTCTTCGCCCAAAGCTGCGAAAATGCGCGAGTAGGAGCGCCTGTTGAACCAGCGGAAGGCGCCCGAAATGTTTCCGTAATAGCAAAGCCGTCCGCCCCTGCCCAGAAAGGCGACTTTGTCGCATTTGTCCAGGTTGTCCATGGCGTGCGTGATGATGACGATGGTGCGCCCCTTGCGCGACAGATCGCGCAAAAGTTCCATCATTTCCAGGTCGAGGTCGGGGGAAAGCCCGCTGGTGGGTTCGTCCAAAAAGATGACTTTGGGGTCGGAAAGCAGTTCCATGGCAATGGAAACGCGCTTTTTCTGTCCGCCCGAAAGGGCGGAAATGCGCAGCTTTTCCTTTCCACCCAATCGAACGTCCGCAAGCGCTTCCTTGACGCGTCGGAGGATCTCTTCTTTGGAAAGATCTGCGCGCGTGCGCAGCTGCGCCGTGTAGTACAGCGCCTTTTCCACGGTCAGATCGTCGTGCATGATGTCCCGCTGCGGCACGTACCCGATCACGCTCTTGTACGAGTTCATGTTCTCGTAATAATCGTTGGTGTCGTAGTAGATCTTGCCGCTCGTGGCGGGGCGCATCCCGTTGATGCAGTCGAGGGTGGTGGACTTTCCCGCGCCGCTCCCGCCCACGATCGCCGTAAATTCACCCGCGGCGATGCGCATGGAAACGTGCGTCACAAGCGAGATCTTGCCCCGCCTGTTTTTATCGGAAACTTCCTTGCAGATGTCCGCCGCGTCGATCTGAATGCCCGCCGCGGAGGTGGAACAGAGCAGTTTGTTTTTGTAAAATGTGTACGCCGCCCCGGGGATGGAAATGCGGTCGTAATCGCACAGTTTGCACCGCTTGATCTTTCGGTTGTTTATGTAAGTGCCGCGCAGGCTGTGCGCGTCCTCGATAAAGCAGTCCTTTCCGTCAAACACGATAAAGCAGTGCCGCTCGGAAACGAGCGGATTGCTGACGAGGATGTCGCTCTTGCTCCCGCTGCCGATGGTGGTCACCGTCTTTTGGGTGAGGTCGAACGCGGAAGCGTTCTTTTGCGGACGGATCTGCCTGACGAGAGAGATCTCCGCGATCGCACCCTCCTTTTTTTCTCCCTTTTTGCGCAGGGTCAGCGTCCCGTCCAGGCGCACAAGGGGCTTTTTGAAGGGCTTTTTCCCCAAAAGCAGCTGGCATTTTCCTTCCTCGGAGGTGAGATCCTCGGCGTACCATACGCCGTTTCTGAGCAGAAGTTTCGCCTGCTCTCCCTGTACGTACGGCGAACGGATGCAGATGTCTGCGCCGCGTTTGCTGCCGATGGTCAGCTGCGTGCGCTCCTCGCTGTCGATAAAGCGGAAGAGGTCTCCCTCCCGTATTTTGAGGACAATGTTTTTCATGGGCAGTATTATAACACAGAAAGGGTATTCCTGCAAATCTTTTCTCAAAAACTTCGCGCAAAAGCCCGCAATTTGTTGACGGTTTTTTTAACGTGAGTATAATTATATTGTCACGCGGAAGTTTCGCAGAGTACAGGAAGGTGATCGGGTTGGAAGAGATCAAAACCCCCTCGGCGGGGAAAAGGTTTTTATGGACGGCAGGGCACATCCTGCGCGGCAATGTGGTGCTGGTCATCGCTCTGATCGCGGCGGCCGTCACCTGTTTTTTTGTTCCGTTCGATGGGGAATATCTCGGCTACTTCGACCTGCGCACACTGTCCTGTCTGTTTTGTACGCTGGCGGTGGTTGCGGCGCTGAAAAACATCAAGTTTTTCGTGTGGCTGGCAGACGTCATCGTGCGGCGGTTCAAAAATATGCGCAACATCGTGCTGGCGCTGGTGTTCGTCACCTATTTCGGCTCGATGATCATGGCAAACGACATGGCGCTGGTCACCTTTCTGCCCCTCGGGTGGTTCGTGCTCGAATCGTGCGGAAACAAAAAGCTCGCCGCGTTTACCTTTATCATGCAGAACATCGCCGCCAACTTGGGCGGAATGCTCACCCCCTTCGGAAACCCGCAGAACCTGTACCTCTATTCCTATTACGAGATCCCCACGGCGCAGTTTTTTGCCATTATGGCAATTCCGTTTGCCGTCGCGTTCGTGCTGATCTTAGGGGTATGCCTCACCGTCAAACCCGAACCCGCGGCAGTATCCGCGCGCCCGCGCAAGGCGCCGCCCCTGTGGCGCAGCATCGTTTACGGACTTTTATTTGTGCTGTCCGTGCTCATCGTGTTCCGCGTCTTTCCCTATTATTGGGGATTACTCGCCGTCGTCGTGGCGCTCCTCGTGCTGGATTTCAAAGCGGTTTTGCACGTGGATTACGGCCTGCTCCTCACGTTCTGCGCCTTTTTCGTCTTTTCGGGCAACCTTGCCCGCATCCCGCAGGTAGAGGACTTCCTCGGCTGGCTGGTCGCACTCGATCCGCTCGCGTTCGGAACGCTCTCCTGCCAGATCATCTCCAACGTTCCCTCGGCAGTCCTTCTGTCCCGCTTCACGCAGGATTATCTGCGGCTGCTCATCGCCGTCAACATCGGCGGGTTGGGTACGCCCATCGCCTCGCTGGCAAGCCTCATCACACTCAATAATTACCGCCGCTTCTGCCCCGGAGATACAAAGCGCTATATTCTGCTCTTTCTCGCGCTCAATTTCTCTTTCCTCGCCATCCTGCTCGGCTCGGGGTATCTGACGGCATTCCTTCTCGGCTGAAAAAAGGGGACCGCAACGCGGCCCTTTTTTTGTGTAGGTTTACAGAAAATTGTCCTGCGCGGCGGGGCGGCTTTTGACATTTAATCAACAAATGTATAAAATAGTAGCAAGGGGAAAATTTGTTTTCTCCTTCCTTTTTTGTTTGCTTGGAAAATATTTCCTGAAAAGGAAAAATTGTTAAGAAATTTATCAGGTTAAAAGTTAGTAGGAAAAGGAAAAGAAAACTCATAAAAAAGTCAATATATGAAATAAACTGTGCGTTGATTGATAAGAAAAAGGGAAAAAGAACGCTTATAATGGTTTTGTAAGATGGCAGAACAGTTTTTGTCTGTATGTCTGCAAGGCTATGAAGCAGGAACAAAAAACGGATCCGTTTTTTGTTGGTTACCACCAACAAAAAACGGATCCGTTTTTTGTTGGTTACCACCAACAAAAACACCTGTTATCAGCCTTTTGCGGCGCGGCAAACGGGTAGCATGGAGTGAGAAAGTATGCAGGGGAATCCCGGCAGACTTGCAGACAGGAAAAGGAGTTCTGGCTTCAATGGTTCGGGGGAAGAAAAGGCCGCAGGGAAAACGGCCAGCTCTTTTGTCCGAACGGAAAAGGAGGGTAAAATGAAAAAAATTTTGGCGGTTCTGGCAGTCTCCTGCACGGTGATGCTGTTTGCGGCTTGTCAGGACAAAACCTATGATGTCACGTTCATGGTGGACGGCGCCCAATACGGCGAAACGCTGACCGTGAAAGAGGGCGAAACGGTCACGCTTCCCGCGGCTCCCCAAAAAGAGGGATACCGCTTTATCGACTGGTACGAGGCCGATGTAGAGGAAGCGTTTGACGATGCAGCGGCGGTCAGCCGCGATTACACTCTTTCCGCAAAGTTTGAGGAAAATGTTTACACGCTGTCTTTCGACGGCGGCGATGCGGAAGGGGAAATGTCCTCTGTGGAACTTACTTATACGCAGGAATATACCCTTCCTGCCTGCACTTACGAGTGGACAGACCACGCGTTTGTCGGCTGGGCCTTGGAAGCGGACGGCGAAATGACCTATGCGGACGGCGCCAAAGTCAGCAAACTGACGGCGGAGCACGAGGCGGAAGTTACGCTGTACGCCGTGTGGAGCGAGCAGTATTACACCGTATCCTTCGACGGCGGCGACGGATTGGGTTCGATGCAGTCCGTCAAGGTCCCGATGAGCGGAAAAGTCTCTCTTCCCGCAAACGCCTTTGTAAAAGAGGGCTGGCATTTTGCGGGCTGGGCGACGCAGGAAAACGGCGAAGCCGTCTATACGGACGGTGCCGAAATTTCCGCCCTTACGCAGACCGTGGGCGGCAGCGTGACGCTGTACGCCGTATGGGAAGAAGATTATTACCTTGTCCGCTACAATGCCAACGGCGGGGAAGGCACGATGGCGGAGCAGAAGGTCAAACTCAGCGAGACGGCTGCGCTTACCGCCAACGCATTCACCAAAGAAGGCTATACCTTTGTCGGCTGGGCAACGTCTGCGGACGGGGAAGCCGTCTATGACGACGCGGAACAGGTCACAGCTCTCGCATCGCAGAACGGCGCCGTTATCGAGCTGTATGCCGTGTGGCGCGGCGCTCCCGAAACGTACACCGTTGTGACAAAAATCCAACAGGCGGACGGCAGTTTTACCGAGACCAGCGAGCAGAAAGACAGCTATTTCGGCGAGACGGTTTCTGCAACGGCGGAGGAAAAGACGGGTTACGAATCTCAGATCCTCAACAACAACGCCGTCCTGGACGGCGGAAACGATACGGTCATCACCATCGAGTACACACTCAAAGAGTACACGGTGACGGTGACGGGCGTGTACGGGACCAAGAAGTTTGAAGCGGCAAAGCAGACGTTTACCTATCTCACGGAAACGTTTGCGGCAGACGTTTCAAAAATCGTCGAGGTGGACGGCGCTGCGTACAAGTTTGTCTCTTCCGAGGACAGCCTGACCGTTGAAAAGAACACGGCGGAAAACATTTTCATCGAAGCGAAATACGCCATCGGCGTTTCCACGGCGGAAGAGTTTGCCGACGTGTACAACAACAAGCACACGCTGGATCTGTTCCTGGAAAACGACATCGACTTTACCGAATATTTCAAGACGCATTCCTTCTCGGGCGATACGCCGTATTTCTTCTGCAACTGGAACGATTTTACGGGTACGCTGGACGGAAACGGGCATAGCCTGACGGGACTGACCCGCGGCATCAACGGCGACGGGACCTATACATACAACAGGCATTACGGCTTCTTCGGCGGCATGGCGGGCACCTTCAAAAACGTGTATATCCAGATGGAACTCGCCGTCAATGCGGGCGAAGGGGGCGGATTCACCAACGGCGCCATCATTCAGACGCTGAAAGGAACGCTGGAAAACTGCATTTTTGACGTCACGCTCCATTACTACATCGATTGGGGCGCATGGGATTGCGGGTTGTTCGATTCCGTAGAGAATACCGCCGTCGTGCGCGACTGCGTGTTTATCGTCAACAATCATACGCCCGGAGCGCTGTTTGCGCGCAATCAGGCGGACTTCACGGTCGAAAACGTGGCGTTTATAGGAAATTATAACATTGAAGCGGAAAATCTTCTGCGCGGAACGTCGGACGGAAAGCCGCATACCAAGATGAAAGATCTGTACGTGTTCACCTCTATGGAACAGGCTGTGCAGGGCGTCGGATACGCTCTGAAAGCGGATTACGCTCAGGGCAGCGTGGTCTGCAACAGAAGTATCTGGGAGGACAACACCTCCAAACTTTCCGAGCTGTTTGCAGGGATGAACGATGTTTTTGACGCGTCCTACACGGTCGTCACAAAGACGGAAACTTCGGAAGGCGTGTTTGAAGAGAGCAGCCGCATCGAAGAGGGCGCGCTGTTCACGATGGCAGCCGTTACGGCGGAAGAGAAAGAGGGCTTTGTCTGCACGGTCTCGGGGGACAACGTTCTCATCGACGGAAACAGGCAGATCACCGTTACCGTTCAGTATTCTTATCCCCGCTATACGGCAACGCTGACGGGCGTCAGCGGAAACGGCGAATTCGAGATCGAAAGTAAAGTCTTTATGGAAAAGACCGAGGGCTTTACGATGCAATTCCCCGAAGAAGTGACGGTAAACGGCGTAACGTATCTCCTCGTCTCCGTCACCGATCAGCCCGAAGTTCCCGCAAACGCCGCGCAGAATATGCAGTTCAGGGCGGAATATAAAGTGGAAGTTTCCACGGCGGAAGAGCTTGTCAACGCGATGAAAAACGCACCGCAGGCAAACATCGTCCTGGTCAACGACGTCGACCTGTCCGATTACCTCGCCGCAAATCCCTGGAACAGCAGGGACACTTCCGAAAACGGCGCATTCTTCAACGTTCCCTTCTCCGGCGTTCTGGACGGACAGGGATATTCCGTGACCAACCTCATCTCCACGGCAGGGCTGGTCGACCGCTACCTGAATACGGTATTTCGTGAGATCTCCGAAAAGGGTATCGTGAAAAACCTGCACATCCAGGCGTACCTCGGCCTGTCGGCGGGCGGGGAAGGCGCAAGGATGGGCTTGTTCATCGGCAACCTCTACGGAACGGTGGAAAACTGCTTCTTTGAGATCCATGCGGAATACAACGTAGACTGGTATATGTACGGCGCGGCTCCCATTTACAACCTGGGCGAAAAGGCCGCCGTGCGCAACACGGTGTTCTACATTCCCAACACGAACGGCCTGCGCATGATCTGCTCCACGGGATGGGGACAGGCGTTTGAAGGGTACGGCGTGTTTGACAAAGTTGCGTTTGTGTACGGAAATTCGGACGTCAACAACTCTCTGCCTACGCTGTACAATCCGAACATCACCAACATTTATATCATCAGGGCGGACAAATCCGCAGGCGAATTCAACGATGCAAAGGCGCTCAATTCCGAAAGCTACAAGGCGGCGGAAACGGGCGACAAGAACAGCAAGGCTTATTGGGACGCCACGAGCTTCGAGGCGATCACGGCCGCAATGGACGGCTTCACCTTCACGGCGAACAAGCTGATGTTCGGTGAAAAAGTCATTGCCGACTACGACGGGGTGAATGAGGTCTCCAACGCGTACGATTTCGTCACTTCCGTGCGCAATCATCCCGCAGGTTCCTTCAAGCTGACGCAGGACATCGACATGAACGATTATCTGCAGGCGTATCCCTGGAACTGGACGGACGTGAGGGCGTTCTTCGATGCTTCTTTCTCGGGCACGCTGGACGGGCAGGGACATTCCGTGCTGAACTTCACTTCCACCGCGGGGCTCATCAACCGTTGGGAAAATGCCGTGTTCCGCGAGATCACGGAAGAAGGCGTCATCAAAAACGTGCATCTGCAGGTTTC
Organism: Candidatus Borkfalkia faecipullorum; assembly: GCA_019114245.1. Lineage (GTDB taxonomy): Bacteria > Bacillota > Clostridia > Christensenellales > Borkfalkiaceae > Borkfalkia > Borkfalkia faecipullorum. Next base: position 12,857 of record DXFX01000082.1, read on the forward strand.
CCTCGGCGTGACCGCGTTTGAAGGACAGGACAGGGCCATCCTTTTCGGGAATATGTACGGCACGATCGAGAATTGTTTCTTTGAGATCGACGTGCAGACAGACAGCTCGTGGGGGATGTACGGTGCGTCCGTGTTCTATCGCCTTGCGGAAACGTCCTCTGTGAAAAATACGGTGTTCTACATTCCCAATTCGTCGGATTTCCGCCTCATGTGCGCCAATACGGGCACGGATGCGCTGGGAACGTTTGAAAACGTGACGTATGTCTGCGGCGGATTCAATATGCCCGGATTGCTTCCCAACCAGGTCAACCCGAATATTTCGGGGATCAACCTGATCAAGGTGGATGAAACGGCGGGAACGTTCAGCGAAGTCAAGACGCTGAAAGCGGATTATGCGACGGGCAGCACCGCAAACGACGCTTCCCTGTGGGAAGACAGCACGTTCGACGCGGTCAATGCTGCGATGAGCGGGTTCACGTTCAGTGCAGATAAGATCCTGTTCGGCGAAACTGTCATCCGCGATTATTCTGCCGCGCAGGCATAAAAGTAAAGATCGCCGCCGCAGCGCTCTGCGCATTGCGGCGGCGGATAGGATAATACTGCAAATCTTTGCAAAGACGAGGTTTTTATGAAAAAAACATTGTGCATCCTTTTAACTCTTGTATTGCTGGCCGTCACCTGCGCCTGCAAACCGCCCAGGATCAACGAAAATGTTGCCGATCCGAATAAAACGCCGCTCTATGTTGCCATCGGCGACAACGGCGTCGGCACGGAATTTTTGTACAATCTGGAAAAGGCGTACGAAGCGTATAATCCCGAAGTGGACGTCGTCATCAACCAGCGTGACTCCGAGCTTTCCAACGGCCTCGAGTATATCAAGACCGCCACGGAGGACATCATTTATGTCAACAGCGAGTTCACCTTCACGCAGTATGGAAACTATGTGCTCGACCTCACGGATATGACCGCTTCCAAGGCGTACGACGAAAACGGCGCCTATGTCGGCATGGGCAACGGCACAAAGTCCCTGCAGGACAAAATGATGTACTACGAAAACGGATTCAACCTCGTCAACCAAGGGACGAAAGAAGATCCCGGATTCCTCGGCCTGCCCTGGTTCAGCGCCATTTACGGGCTGTGGTACGACATGGATCTGTTCGACACGGAAAACCTGTACGATCTTCCCGAATACACGGGCTTTGACGGCGTGGCAAACACGGGCGACGAGTATTTCGGGCCGGACGGAAAGGAAGGAACGTACGACGACGGACTTACCGCAACCTGGGAGGACATGAAAGCTCTCCTGCAGGTGATGAAGGAAAAGGGGATCGTACCCTTTACTTTTTCGGGAATGCACTCCTGGATGCGCAATTTCTGGCTGGACGTCATCCTCATGAACTATGAGGGCATGAGCGATTATACTCTCTGCTATACGTTCGACGGCACCGATTCCGATTTCGGCGAGATCAACGCGGACAACGGGTATCTTCTCAAACAGCAGGAGGGCAAAAAGGCGACGCTGATGGTGGCGGAAAAGATCGCCAAAGACAAACTGTACAGCACGCCTTCCCTCTATACGACGCAGACGCACCTGCAGGCGCAGATCGATTTTCTGAGAAGTACGACGACGGACAGCCCCGGGGCTTTTCTCATCGACGGCAGCTGGTGGGAATATGAAGCGAACGACGAGTTTGAGAGAATGGAAAATATCAGCAAAGAATTTGCCCGCGGCACCCGCAGGTTCGGATATTTCCCCATTCCCCGCTTTGTCGGAACGGAAGGGTTGAAAGACCAGATCAATACCCAGCAGTATATCAACAGCATTTCCAACTTCATGATCGCCGCCAACGCGAAGACGAAGGTCAAGGACGTCGTGGAAGACTTCCTTCTGTTCTCCCATTCGGAAGAGAATCTCATCAATTTCACCAAGACGACCAACCTGTTCTGCCTGTACGAGTACGACATGAGCAAAGATCTCGACAGCCTCACGCCGCTGGCGCAGAGCGTGTACGATCTGATGCGGGATGAAAACGTTGTCATTTATTTCTCGGGGAAGGACGCCCTGACGATGAACGGTTACACCGCGACGCAGGCGCAGAACTGCCTGCGCGCGAAGAACAACACCTTCTTTGAAAACTGGGATTTCCTCACCAAAGTAGGAAACATGAACTATATGGACGCCATCCGCGATATGGCATTCGATGACGAAAATGAACTGACTGCTGCCACATGGTTTGAAGGATTGGGCGAAGCCTGCTCCAAATCGACGTGGGATACGTATTTCGGTTGATCCGATTGCCGCAGGGGAAGGGGCAAAAGCGCCCCTTCCCTGGCGGTAAAACCTGAATTATCAAAGGGGAACATTCAACATGGATGATAATGAGGAAAAGAGATCTGTAACGCAAAAGATCTTTTATCCCGTAAGCTGGCTTTTCGGGAAATGCCGAAAAGTACTCGGCGGCGCTCTTTACGATGTATCCGTGCGCATACACCAAAAGAGGGAAGAAAGGCGGGGTACAAAGCAGAAAAAGCTTTCCAGTTATAAAAAGAGCGAACTGCGTTTTTTATGGGCGATCTTCTTCTGGCCGATCGTCTGTTTTTTTGTAGGCTATGTCGCCTCCAACTTCAACTCCTTCCTGCTCGCGTTTCAGGAATACGACGTGGAGACAAACAGTTTTCACTTTATCGGCGACTTCCGCAACTTCACGCGTATTTTCAGGGAACTGAAAGTGACGCCGGGAATGTCGCTGATGGTGACAAACTCCATTATCTACTATCTGTTCACGACGGTGGTGTGCGGGGCGATCGGGTTATACGTCGCCTTCATGATCTATAAAAAAGTCCCTGCAGGCAATTTTTTTGTGGTCATTCTGTTTCTGCCCGCCATCATTTCCAACATCGTCTGGGTGCTCATCTATAAGTATTTCGTCGAGTACGGCCTGCCCCTCGTGGTAGGGGATCCCGACATGATGAGTCTCATCATGGACCCGGATACATCCTTTTTGTCCCTGCTGATGTTCGGGCTGTGGATCGGGTTCGGCGGAAACCTGCTCATCAATACGGGCGCGATGATGCGCGTTCCCAGGGATTGCCTGGAAGCGGCGAGCCTGGAAGGCTGCTCTCTCTGGAGAGAGTTCTGGACCATCACGTTCCCCGTCATTTTCCAGACGTGGGGCGTGGGCATCATCTGCGGCGTCATCACTCTGTTTTCCGGTTCGCCGTCTACCTATTCTTTCTTCGGGGCAGACGCGCCGCTGGAAACGTACACCTTCGGCTACTATTTCTTCATGATCGTCGTCAACGGCAAGGACACCGAGCTCAACTATCCGTATGCCGCGGCGGCAGGCCTGATGTTCACGGCCGTGGTCGCACCGCTCACTTACTTTGTCAAGTGGCTGTTCAGCAAAGGCCCCAACGTGGAGGTGTGACATGGCAAAAAGGATCAGACATAAAGAGCTCATCAACCAGCACCCCATTATGAAATGGACGGGGTTTGCCATTCTTCTCATCTACGCGTTTACGCTGATCTTCAGCCTGGGATGGGCTTTGCTCAGCTCTTTGAAAGAGTTTTCAGATTTTCGGGAAAACCTGTTCGGACTTCCGAAGACGTGGATGTTTTCCAACTATGCGACGGCGTTTCAAGCCCTGTACGTGCCTGCGGACGGCAGAAATTACACCCTCATCTATCTCATCATCAACTCGGTGATGTACGCGGGGCTGTACACGGTCTTCCCCGTACTTGCCAACATTGTCGTGGCATACGCCTGCGCAAAGTACAAGTCAAAACTGTGCGAGATCGTCAAGACGGTCGTCATCCTGCGCATGGTCATCCCCATCGTGGGCGGACTGGCTTCCAGCCTCACCGTCTCCAAATTCATCGGTACATACGACAATCCGCTGCTTGCGGCAATTTTTCAGTTTTCACCGCAGGGCGCACACTTCCTCATCTTCCTGGCAACCTTCCAGGGGATCTCCAACGAGTATATGGAAGCGGCCCGCATCGACGGCGCGGGGCACGCCAAGATCATGTTCTCCATCATGCTCCCGCTTGCCCGCAACACCATCATCGCCGTGGGCATCATGGTGTTCATCGGATGCTGGAATGACTGGGAAACGGCGATGGTCTGGTTCCCGTCCTATCCTACACTGGCATACGGCCTGTACCGTTTCCAGTTTTCTACGGGCAATTCCATTTCGGATATCACGCTCCAACTGACGGCATGTATCATTGCCATGATCCCTATGCTGATCATCTTCATGTTCTTTAAGGATAAGCTGGTCGGCAATATCAGTATGGGAGGTTTAAAAGGTTAATTCATGACAAAATTCATTTCAAGAAAAAAGGCGATCCTCTTTCTGGCCTGCGCATTCTTTCTCAGTATAGCCTGCCTGGTCTGTTCCTTTGCATTCAGAGGGTTTGCCGCCACGCCGAAACAGACGTCCTCGCTGTTCACGCTGCAGAGTTTTGATGCGGAGTACGGCGCGGAAAATCAGGAAGAGGGGCGCAGCGGCGTCCGCCTCGTTTCCGCAACGAGCGCAGCAAGCGCGACGTTCGACAACTATTCGGGCGTGTTCACTCTCCGACTCGGCATCGTGGGGGAGGAGGGGGAGCGCACCTTCGATACCCTGAGCTTTGAGATCAAAGACAAAGCGACAGGCAATTCCTTTACTCTTTCGTTTATCAACGATCATACGGACGGCAACGTCCGCATCACCGTCAAGGGAAGCAACACCTACGCCACGGCAACGGGACTTTCCTTCACGGAAGGGGTGTGCGGCATCCGCTTTGACGGCAGGTCCATGCAGATCTCCGTTCTGGTGGAGGACAGGGAAATCCCCGTGTTCGATTTCTCCTCTTCGGGGGACATGGCGCGCGTGTTTGCGGCCTTCACCTACGATCCCTTTGAAACGTACAGCGTGAAGATGAGCACGCTCTCTCTCAAAGAGGGCAAAACCGCGCAGCTGTACCTGTACGAACTTTCGGGCGAATCCCTCGCGGGGGAGACGCTGGAAGATACGGCAGGCGCGGAAGTCTGCGGGACGCCCTCCCTGTACAGGGGGACGTCGGGCAAAAGATACGCCCTTTCCCTGGACGGACTGATCTCCTTCGACGTCGTGGACGGCAAGGCCGCTTTCGACGGCGAGGCAAAAGTTCTGGACGGCAACGGAAAAGAGATCGCGCTGGACAGCGCCCTCGCTTTTGTTCCCGTCTCTCCGGGCATCTATACGGCACAGTTCCGCGCCAAGGATTCCGCAGGAAACTTCGGCGGGTGGGTCTCCTTTGAATTTACCGTCACGGCGCAGGATTCTTCCGTGCAGTGGAACCTGCTTTTCCCCGTGTATGAGGGAACGGTGCCGCAGGGGACGGAAGTCATCCTTCCCTCGGCGGAAGCGGTCTCTTCCTCCGCTACCGAGTTCACGGCCGCTTTGGCGGTGATGCTGGAAGTCAAGGCACCCGACGGTTCGTCCGCGCTTTCGCAGTCCGCGGCGCAGACTTCCGTTTTCACCTTCGATCAGGCGGGAACCTATAAAGTCATCTATTCGACGACCGATTACGACGGTACGGTGTACAGTTCGGAAACTTCCGTGACCGTTGCCGCAGGTGACAAGGTCTCGCGCGAGGTGATCGCCCGCGAGTATCTGGTCAGCGAATCGCTGTATCTGCCGCAGGCAACGCAGGGCAGCAAGCAGCTTGAATCTGTTGCGATCGCTCCCGACGGGTCGCGCAGCGATTTCCCCAAGATCCTTTTGGACAGCGCGGGCGTTTGGACCATTCGCTATACGGACGGCGATGCCGTTGTCTTTGAAGAGTATATACGTGTGCGCAATTCCGTGACGGAAATGTGGACGACCAAGAGCGGCGTAGACCTCACCGCAGGCGCAAAGACGCCCGATTATTACGATTTTGAAGCGTACGGCATGGAGATCGCCGCCTCCCTCACTTCGGGCGAGGCGTTCTACAACAGGGCGGTCAACCTGGACGGGCGCAGCAAGGACGACAAACTTCTCGAGTTTCTCGTCACTCCCTCCAACGAGGAGCAGCTGGAGCTCGACCGTCTGGAGATCGTCATTCGCGACGCATACGATCCGAGCAACTATATCACCATCGGCTTCGAGCCGAATATGTGGGGGTACAGACAGCTGACCACCGTGTATGTCAGCCTCTCCACGGGACAGACGAGTTCGGCGGAATTCCATATGTCCACGACGCTGTACGGCAAATTTACGGGCGGCAAGATCAGCACCGACCCCATCGTGTACGATCCCACCATCACCAAACCCTTCTCCCTGTATTGGGACGGGGTGGAAAACGCCATCTATCTCTCTCCTTCGCGCACCGACCTGAACAAGGCAATGCTGGCAGATCTGGACGATCCCGCAACCTTCGGCGTGGGCAACGAGTGGCAGGGCTTTACGACGGGCGAAGCGGAGATCGGGTTCGTGTTCCGCGAGATCAACGACACGGCGCACATCATCGTCACAGAATTTGACGGCATGAAATACGGCGCAAGCAGTTTCGACGATGTCACCGCTCCCACCCTCGTCCTTTCCGAAGAGGGGCAGGGCGCGGTCGGACTTGCGGGTGCAAACTATCCCGTCCCGCAGGCATACGGCATCGACACCGTGGACGGCAGGATCAACGACGTGTTCCTCAAAGTGTATTACGTGGACGGCAACCGCAAAGTTTCCGTTCCCACGACCGATCGTTTCTCCTTTGTTCCGCAGTCGGCAGGCAGGTACGAGCTCATCTACAGCGTCACGGACGCGGCGGGCAATACGGGTTCGAGAACGCTGTTGGTAGATGTGACGGACAAACTCGACCCCATTCTCCTGGACGAAGATCTCAGCGAGGTATATCCCGCGCAGATGACCGTGGGCGAAGTGCTCCGCGTCAGGGAGATCGGCGCTTCGGGCGGCAGCGGAAAACTCAGCGTCGTCAAATCCGTCATGAGCGAAGGCATCGCGGAAGAGCTGTCTTCCAATTCCTATCTTCTGACCCAAAAAGGCAGATACGTATTGCGTTATTCTGTGACAGACTACCTCGGCAATACGCAGAATTTTGACTTCTATTTCGACGTTTCGGACAACGACGGGCCCGTTTTCGACAACGTCTATGTGCCCGAATACGTTCTTTCCGGCAAGCCGTTCACCGTTCCCGCCGTCACGGCAAAGGACTTTGCGGACGGCAAGGCGATGGATGCGTCGGTAGAGCTGTACATCGGCGACAAAAAGGTTCAGGCGGGCGAAAGCTTTGTCCCCGAAGAGGGATTTGAATTGCGCGCCGTGGCCACGGGCAGCAACGGCCGCACGGGCGAAAAGATCTATTCCGTGCAGACGGTCACGCCGCGCGGCGATACCAATTACATTGCCGATCACTTTATTCTCGGTTCGGGCGTTACGGCCACGCCGGGCAGCAACGGCATCACCTTCCGTTCGGAAGGGGACGGGGAATTTTCCTTCATCAACCCGCTGCCCATGAACGAGTTTACGTTTGCGTTCTCTTCGGACAGGGAGAGCTTCGGCGGCGTGTTCGGCGTCCGCTTTACGGACAGCGTAAATGCCGACCGCACCGTGCTCGTGCAGTTCATGCAGAGCGGGGAGCGGGTTCTGTACTCGGTCAACGGCGGCACGATGCGCGAGATGAACGGCTCCGTTTTTGCGACGGGCGGCTTCACCTTCGGCGTTTCGGGCAACCTCCTGTGCGACGTGGACGGCACCGCCGTCGCCGTCATCGACAAGATGGAAAACGGGGAAGCGTTTGAAGGGTTCAGCGACGACAAGGCATACGTCACGTTCACGTTCTCTCAGGCGGGATCGGGTATGCAGATCGTGTCGCGCCAGCTGTGCAACCAGGTGACAGGTTCGTCCGTGACGGACAGGATCAAACCCATGATCGTGTTTGAAAGCGAGCTGATCAAGAGCGCAGACCTGGGCGATAAGATCGTTCTTCCCGGCGTCGTCGCCGTGGACGTGCTGGACAGCATCGTCACGTTCTCCGTCCTCATCACCGCGCCGGACGGTTCGGTGGTCTATGAGGGGGCGGTCGAGGAGTGCGAAGGGTTCACCATCGATCAGTTTGGTAAATATTACCTCACTTACACGGCAAAGGATTCTTCCGGCAACACCGCCACCAGCTACGATTTCGTGCAGGCGCTCGATTACGAAGTGCCGCAGGTCGACGTGCAGGGCGAGATCCCCGCAACGCTGAAAAAGGGCGAAAGCTTTACCGTTGCCGCGGCAACGGTGCAAGAGGGGATCACGCTGAAGATCTACCTCATCTCTCCCGACGGCGTGCGCACTCTCGTCTCCGCGGGCGACAAGATCACCGCGGAAAGGACGGGGGAATACCGCCTGATGTACTATGCTTACAATGCCGATTACAACAGCAATCTGGTCGTAAAGAGCATTGTCGTCTCGTAAGGTACGGATAAGGAGCATACATGAAAAAGATCATAGTAATTGTTTTGGCAAGTCTCATGGCGCTGACCATGCTGTTCGGCTGCGCGAAAAAAGAGGAAGGGGAAACGGAAACCTTTTCGGGCATCGACCTCGTCAAGGACGGGAAGACGGAATATTCCATTCTCCTTCCCGAAAACGCGGAGGACATGGAACAGACGGCGGCTTCCGAGCTTCAGACCTTTTTTGAAATGGCAACGGGCATTTCCCTCACCGTCCGCACGGACGATGCGGCCGTCACCGCGCAGGACCACGTCATTTCGCTGGGCAACACCTCTTTGAAAGAGGCGGAAAAGATCGACACGGCCTCCCTCAGCACGCACGGATTTATTCTCAAACGCGTGGACAACGCCCTCATCATTGCGGGCGAGGACGGGCGCGGCACCGTGTACGGCGTTTACGAATTTCTCGAACGCCAGTTCAATTATCACTATTACACGGGCGACGAGATCGCCATCGACAAGACCACAAACTGCAAACTCATCGACGTGAATTACTCGGACGCGCCGTACATTCCCGACTACTGGATCGGCTACGAGACGATGAGTTCGTTCTACAATTCCAATCTTCGCTACCGCGCCCTGCACGATTTTGAAATCTCCCGCTGGCCGCATTCCCACCTGAGCTTCCTGCCGTACGATCAGTACAAGGACCACGAGGGCTGGTACGACGCGAGCGGAAAGGCGCTGTGCCTGACCAATCAGGAAGTGATGGACGAGATGGCGCGCGTCGTCATCCAGCATGCGGAGGAAAACCCCACCGTCGAGAACGTCATGCTCGGCGCGGAGGACAGCTGGACGATCTGTTCCTGCGAAAACTGCCAGGCGAGCGATACGAAGTACACTCATACGGGGACGGACATCATTTTCTGCAACTATGTTGCGGATAAACTGGTCGAGCACTTTGCGCCGCAGGGCAGAACGGTGAACATCGTTTCCCTCAACTACTATAACACGGAAAAACCTCCCGTGGAGTACGATGAGAGCAAGCAGGCCTACGTTCCCCTCGATGAAAAGGTGATCCCGCACGACAACGTGTACGTGCATATCTGCTATGTCTATGCGGACTATTCCGCGTCCTTCAAGGATCCCGACCGCAACTCGACGCAGATCTATAACCTGGACGGCTGGAAAGCGCTTACCGACAATCTCACGGCGTACACCTACAACGGGTTGTTCGTCAATGAAGCGCTCCTTTTCTTCGACGATTTCGCATACAAGTCCGATTATATCAGGACGTTCGGCGAATACGGGTACAAATTCGTGTTTATGGAAGGCTCTCCCACGAAGGCTTCCACCTTTGAGGCGATGCGTTCGTACGTCTCGGCGCAGCTGTTCTGGGATCCCGATCAGGACGTCAACGCTCTGACGAGCGACTTTATCCAAAACTACTATAAGGCTGCCGCGCCGTACATTCAGGAATATTACGACAAGATCAGCCTGCATATGTCTGAAATGAAGGCGATGTACGAGGCGGAAAACAAAAACTTCGGCGCGTACGTGCAGCTGGAAATGAACAAATATCTCTTCACCGACCGCACCTGGCCCCAGCGCGTGCTGGAACAGTACCTCGAACTGATGGACAAAGCGTTTGAAGCGGTGGAAAACGCGGGCTATGACGAAGACCTCTATGAAAAGATGATCTACCGCCTGCGCATCGAACAGCTTTCGCCCCGCTATCTGCTTCTTGCTCTGTATCCCTCTTCGTTTACGGAAAGCGAGTACGCACAGCTTGCCGCGCAGTTCAACGAGGACGCCGCAACTCTCGGCTCGAAAATCAGACTGTGAGGGGGAGAACCATGAAAAGAATTTTATTGATCGTCTTATCTTTTTTGTTCCTGTTTGCGGCGGCGTGTTCGCCGGATACGGGCACATCGGCCTACCGCGTCTCCCTCAGCAGGACGGAAGCGAGCCTGGAAGAGGGCGAGTCCGTACAGCTTTCGGCCGCCGTCGAACAGAGCGGCACGGAAGTGGAAGCGGAAGTTACCTGGAAGAGCTCGGATCCTTCCGTCGCGACGGTTTCGGGCGGAAACGTGACTGCCGTTCAGGCAGGTTCCGCCGTCATCACGGCGACGTATGAAGGGGCAGAAGCAGCCTGCGTGCTCACCGTAACGAAGTACTATCAGCCGCAGCTGCGCATCAAACTCAATTATTCGGACGTCCGTTTCACTCAGGCGGGGCAGACGGAAACGCTTTCCGCACAGGTCACGCTGGGCGGGGAAGCTTCCGATGCTTCCGTCAGCTTCACATCCGTCGATCCGCAGATCGCCAAGGTCAGCAGGAGCGGCCTCGTGACGGCGGTGGCGGAAGGGGAAACGCAGATCGTGGCGCGTGCGGAATCGGACGGCTGCTATGCCGAAAGCGTCTGCCGCGTCTCCGTGGCTCCCTACGAGGAGAGCGTCATTCTGCAGACAGACGAAGAGGCGTACGTGTATTACCGGGATCCTTCCCGTACGGACGCCGTCGCCTTTGACGGGGAAGTGCTTTCCGTCCGCGACGAACAGACGGGAACGGAGATCCCGTACCGTGCGGAAGAGGGGATGGTCACCGTCCTTTCGGGCGTAGGCTACGGCGAGCGCGGCGTCGTCATTGAAGGGGCATACAAACAGCTCATCTTTACGGGCATCTTTGTCACCTATGAGATCGGCAGCGCGGAAGACCTCGTTTCCAGGATGAAGGGCGGCACTTCCGACTACCTCGTCCTTTCGCAGGACATCGACATGACGGAATACCTCGAAGCCAACCCCTGGAACAGCACGGACATGAATTCGGGCGCCTTCTTCAACTTCGCCTTTGCGGGAACGCTGGACGGAATGGGGCATTCCATTCTCAACCTCAACTCCACGGCGGGCGTCATCGAGAGGAACCTCAACACCGTGTTCAAGGAACTCTCTTCCACGGGCGTTCTCAAAAACCTGCACCTGCAGGTATCCATCGGCGTCAAGGCCTCCTTTGAAGGGGCAAGGCGCGGCATTCTCATCGGCGATATGTTCGGCACCATCGAAAACTGCGTGTTCGACGTGGACGCACAGTACGACGTGGGCTGGTATATGTACGGCGCGGCGGCCTTCTACAACCTTTCGGAAACCGCCTGCGTGCGCAACAGCGTGTTCTATATCCCCAATCCCTCGGCCATCCGCATGATCTGCGCCACGGCCTGGGGCGCAGACTTCGAGGGCTGCGGCGTCTTTGAAGATGTGGTCTACATTTACGGCGACCCCAACATCAACGGCGCACTTCCCGAAAAGCGCAATCCCAATCTCAAAGGCATTTATTCCATCACTTCGGGCGGCGGCGGTTCTTTCTCCAACGTCAGAAGGCTGAACGAGGAGAGATACAATTCCGCTCCCGCGGACGTCAAAAACGGTTACGATCTGTGGGACGACGTGACGCTGGAAGACGTGAACGGCGCGATGGAAGGCTTCACCTTCACGGATAAGACGCTGCGTTTCGGGGACACCCTCATCGTCGATTACGACGAACTTACCGAGATCTCCACGGCGGAAGAGCTTGCGGATGCCTTTGCCAACAAGCCTTGGGGCAACTTTGCGCTCACCGCGGACATCGACTTCACGCAATATCTGCAGGAGCACCCTTGGGACAATTCGGATACGCCGTACTTCTTCCGCAGCAGCAGCTTTGTCGGAACGCTGGACGGGCGCGGGCACAAGATCACGGGCCTCACGCGCGGCATCAACGGGGACGGCACGTACGATTACAACCGCCATTACGGCTTCTTTGCCGGCATGGGCGGCGTCATGAAAAATCTCGTCATGGAGATGGAAGTGGCCATTACCTGCGGCGAAACGGGCTTCGGCAACGGCGCCATCATCGATTCGCTCACCGGAACGCTGGAAAACTGCGTGTTCGACGTCACGCTGCATTACGATGTTGACTGGGGCGTTTGGGACAGCGGTCTGTTCACCGGCGTCAGCGATACGGCCGTGATCCGCAACTGTGCGTTTATCGTCAACAATCACGTGTCCGGATTCCTGTTCGGGCGCAACAATTCCGATTTCACCTGCGAAAACGTCGCCTTCATCGGCAAGTACGATCCGAAGAACAACCTTCTCAAAGGCAGTGCGGAAAGCGATCAGCTTCCCAACGCCAACTTGCACGGGATCTATCTGTTTACCGATCTTGCCCAGGCGGTCGCGGGCGGCGGGTACGCCCTGCGCGAGGATTATGCGGACTGGGGCGTCGTCAACGGTACGTCGGCATGGAAGGACAACGATAAAAAATTCAGCGACATCTTCACCACGCTCGCCTGCAACGAGTCGGGCGCCTGGGTGGTCATGCAGTAAATTACCGTATTCGTCCGCGGGCGGTATCCGCCCGCGGAATTGCGAGGACAGACATGAAAAAATTTGACGTCAACGGCTATCAGATCAGTTTCTGGAATTATGTCGCCACTCACTTGCAGGGCGAGGAAATGGTGGATCTGATGAAAAACATGGGCTGCAATCTGTATATGTCGCCCGAACACAAGATCGCGGAAGGGCTTCCCAATATGCACAAGGTGCTCCGCCGCTGCGAGCAGCTGGAAATGCCCTGCATCGTGTACGATCACCGCGTCACCCTGCGCGTGCTCCTGGATAAGGGCGAAGGGGAGTACATTGCCAATCTCAAAGCTGCGTATGCCGATTACAAGGATTATCCCGCGGCTCTTTATTGCTTTGTTTGGGACGAACCCAACTCGGACGAGGAGTATGCGGGCGTCATCCGCGCCTGCGAACTGATGCGCGCGGAAACGGGGCTGCGGCCCTTCGTTTCCCTCAACCATGTGGGGATGCTTGCGGAAAAGGACGCGGACCGCGTTCTCAGACTTGCGGCGGAAGGGATCCGCCCCGACGTTTTGCTGTACAACTGTTACAGCCAGTGCATGGAAGAGGAATGCGACCGCCGTCAGGGGCTGGAAAACTATTACCACAACCTGCAAAAGTTTATTGAGGCGGGCAAAAAATACAACCTGCCCGTCTGGCAGTCTCTGCTGCTGACAGGGCACCTCTGCCTTGCAAACCCCACGCAGAAACAGCTCCGCTGGCAGCTGAACGTCGGCGCGGCGCACGGCGTCACGGGATTTTTCTGGTTCCACCCGCTGGAGCTGGGATACTCTCCCGATGCCTGCGGCCACGCGATCGACTGCCGCGGCAACAAGACGCCCAAATACGATATGGCGGCGTACGAAAGTTTCCGCTTTATGGAGGACGTTGCGTCTAAATTACAGGGGTACGTACACGAAAAAACGTACCATTTTCACACAAACGAAGGGGAGTTCGAGCGCTTCTATGCGGACCGCGACGAGCTGATCGCGCAGGTGTACACGGAATACAACCGCCCCGCGGTTATCGGGAAATTTGTCGGCAAAACAGATCCTTCCCGCCGCGCCGTCATGCTCGTAAACGCCTCTCAGGAAAACATTTGCCATGCGCGCATTACCTTCGGCGGAGAGAAACCCTTTACGGACGATGTGTATTTGTCGGCAGGCTCGGCAAAGATCTACGAACTTTAATTGAATGCCTGCTTACGGGAGACAGGGAGAGTTATGAAAGAAAAAGACATCTTACAACTCATGCAAAAAATGACGCTGGAACAAAAACTCGGGCAGATGAGCCTGTGTGAGTTCGGCGATCTCATGCAAAACAGCGACAATGCTTTTACGGGGCCGAAAGGGGAGTTTGCTCTCACGGCGTCCCAGAAGAAGATCGTCGGCGGCGTGCTCAACTTCAAGGGCGCGGCGGAGATGATCGAATTGCAGAAAAAACATTTGGAAGAGGATCCCAACAAGATCCCGCTCCTGTTCATGATGGACGTGATCCACGGGTACGTCACCGCGTTTCCCATCCCTCTGGCGCTCAGCTGCAGCTTTGACACAAAGCTTGCCGAGCACGTCGCGCGCGCTTCCGCGGTGGAATGCGCCACGGGCGGCGTAAAGATCACCTATTCGCCGATGGCGGACCTGATGCGCGATGCGCGCTGGGGCAGGGTGATGGAGGGCTATGGGGAAGATCCCATGCTTTCCGCGCGTATGTCCGCCGCCTTCGTCAAGGGGTACCAGAAAAACGTGGATCCCCGCTTTGTCGTCGGCGGGTGCGCCAAGCACTTTGCCTGCTACGGCGCCGCCGAGGCGGGCAGGGACTACAACTGCGTGGATCTGTCCGACTATACGATGAACAACTATTATCTGTCGGGCTATAAGGCGTGCGTGGACGCGGGCGTGATGATGGTGATGACGGCGTTCAACTCCCTCAACGGCGCGCCCTGCACGGGCAACATGATGCTCCGCCGCAAACTGCGCGAGGAGTGGGGCTTTGACGGCGTCGTCGTCAGCGACTACAATTCCGTTGCGGAGATGATCAACCACGGGTACGCCAAAGACCTGCGCGAGGCGGCAAAACTTGCCATTCAGGCGGAATGCGACATGGAAATGGTTTCCACCAGCTACCTGCAGACGGGCGCTTCGCTCGTGGAATCGGGCGAACTGACCATGGAGCAGATCGACCGCAGCGTGTACCGCATTCTCTCCCTGAAAAACAAGCTGGGACTGTTTGAAAATCCTTACGGCGCGGCGGATGTGCAGGCGGAAAAGAAATATTACAGATGCCCCGATTTTCTCGCCCTTGCGCGCAGCGCGGCGGCGGAAAGCGCCGTCCTTCTCAAAAACGAGGGCGTTCTTCCCCTGAAAAAGAAAGAGGGCATCGCCCTCATCGGGCCGTTTGCGGACAGCAAGGAGATCATCGGCGGCTGGAGCTGCAATGCGGACAACAAGCTTGCCGTCACCGTTCGCACGGGATTGGAAGAGGCAGGCGCAAAATTCACCTATGCGGCGGGTTGCGGCGATGCGCTGGATGAGACGGATACTTCTGGCATCGAAGAGGCGGTCAAGGCCGCGCAGGAAAGCGAAACGGTGCTGCTCTGCCTGGGAGAAAGTATGCGCTATTCGGGAGAATGCAAGTCCCGCACCGATCTCACCCTCTCTCCCGCACAGCAGGAACTGTTCAGGCATGTCTATGCCGTCAATAAAAATGTCGTCGTCGTGCTGTTCCAGGGCAGACCGCTGGATCTGCGCGCCGTTCTCGACGCGCCCGCCATTTTCACGATGTGGCATCCCGGTACGGAGGGCGGCCGCGCCTGTGCCGATCTGCTTTTCGGAAAGTGCAACTTCGGCGGAAAGCTCACCATGTCTTTCCCGTACTGCGTGGGGCAGATGCCTCTCTATTATAATCACTACAACACGGGCAGGCCCTTCGATCCTGCAGGAAATCTCGCCGAATGGAAGTCCAAGTATATCGACGCGCCCAACGCGCCGCTGTTCGGGTTCGGGTACGGGCTGAGTTATTCAAAATTTGTCTGCAGGGATGTCAGACTTTCGTCGGAAACGCTGCGGGCAGGCGAAAAACTGCGCGTCGCGGTCAAGGTAAAAAACGACAGCGACGTGGACGGCAGCGAAGTGATCCAGCTGTATATCCGCGACGAGGCGGCCAGCCGCATCCGTCCCGTGAGGGAACTGAAAGATTATAAAAAAATCTTTCTGAAAGCGCATGAGGAGACGACGGTGGAATTTTTCCTCGAAAAGAAAGACCTCGCTTTCTGGCACGAGGGCGGTCAGGTTTATGCCGAGGAGGGTGAATTTACCGTCTTTGTCGGAAACGATTCCGCTGCGCTGAATTTTAAAAAATTTGTTTACATTGCCTGATAAACATGGTATAATGGAGCAGACCTTGAAAAGGAGGCTGCAAAAAGGGTGCCGAAAAGCAAAATCAGCAACAACGGGTATTACGAATTAAAGACGGACTTGTTTTCGCATATCAAACTGGAACGGCGTCAGCTGAACTACGATATGCCCATGCACTTCCATCGGAATCTGGAATTTCAGTACATAGAGAGCGGGTGTTACCGCACGGTGGTGGACAACAAGGAATATGTGTTTGAAAAGGATGAAATGGTGTTTATTCCGTACTGCCTGCAGCACATGGCAGACGCAAGCGACACGCAGTCTATCCTCTTCATCATTCCCCATGCCATCATGCAGGATTTTACCTCCTTTTTCCGCCACCGTACCCTCAATATCGAGCTGAAAGACAGAAAGTTCAACCGCGAATTCATTCTGCCCGTCATGGAGCTGATCCTCGCCGCGCCCTCCCAGCTGAACAATCCCATCGTTGCAAAGGGTTACGTCAACGTCATTTTCGGGCTTCTCACCCAGCACTACGGGTATGTCAAGTACGAAAATTTCTCCAATCCCAATTTCCTGCTCGATCTCATTCAGTACATCGATCAGCACAGCAACGAAAATTTAACGCTGGATCGGCTGGCGGAACAGTTCGGGTACAACAAGTTTTACCTGAGCCGCATTTTCAACAAGACGTTGGGCGCTTCTTTGACCGATTACGTCAATCAGGTACGGGTACAGAAGTTTGTCAAACAATACAGGGACGGCTGGGAAGGAAACATTGCCGACCTCGCCTTTTCGTGCGGATTTGAAAGCATCCCGTCCTTTTACAGGACGTTCAGCCGCGTGTTTTCCATGACGCCGAAAGAATACTTTGAGCTGGAAAAGGAAATTTTCTGGTAAACCACACCCGCAGGAAACCTGCGGGTGCAGATTTTGTCTAAGGAGGCAGCATGAGCAGAGGAAGAGTGACCATTCCCACGGATGAGAGCTTCGTGGAGGGAACTAAGGAGATCGCAAAGAAGTGGGGAGCGGATGCCGTGCGCGACTGCGACGGGACCGTTCTGCCCGCAAACGTGCAGGAACTGGCGGAAAAGGTGTACAACACCTATTTTGTCGTGCGCGGAGACAACGAATGGGCGGAGGCGCATCCGGACGAATGCCACCGCGTATTTCTCATGAGCGCGCGCTATCTCGCAGAGGGGAGCACGCTGGAAATGGACCCGATGCGGGGATATTTTGCCGATCAGATCGCGCCCGATACAAATCAGCTTTCCCGCTGGCAGGTGATCGACCGCACTTCGGAAACAGAGGTAAAAGATTGGTCTTTTGACAAAAAAACGGGGTACGTTGTACTGAAAAATGCGCAACCCATGCACGAATACACGGTGGATTTCCTGGCAAAGATCACCTGGCATCCCGTGCAGATCTACAACTATCTCACCAACAACTGGACTTGCCCCAAACAAAAAATGTACGATCCCGCATTCCCGCAGACGGCGTCGTATGTGCAGCGTCACATGGAGGAATGGTGCAAGGCGCATCCGGAAACCAACGTCGTGCGCTTTACCACCTTTTTGTATCAGTTCACGCTGGTGTTCAATGAAAAGGGGAAGGAAAAGTACGTCGACTGGTTCGGCTACGGCATGAGCACCAGTCCCGCGCTTCTCGATGCCTTTGAAAAGGAATACGGCTATGCGCTCTGCGCGGAAGATTTTGTGGACGGCGGAAGTTACAACAATCCTTTCCGCGTTCCTTCCAAAAAATTCCTCGACTGGATGGATTTCGTGCAGAGAAAGGTCTCGTCTGTCGTCAAAGATCTCGTCAAAACGGTGCATAAATACGGCAAAGAGGCGATGATGTTCCTGGGCGACGACTGGATCGGTGCAGAACCTTACGGAAAATATTTCAAGGATATGCAGCTGGATGCTGTGGTCGGAAGCGTGGGCGGCGGCGTCACCGTGCGTATGCTCTCCGAGATCCCGCACGTAAAGTACCGCGAGGGCAGGTTTTTGCCTTACTTCTTTCCCGATACTTTCTTTGAAGGGAACGAGGACAACGCCGTTGCGGAGCTGGACAGGAACTGGACGACGGCGCGCCGCGCTCTGCTGCGCAAGCCGCTCGATCGGATGGGGTTCGGCGGATACCTTTCGCTGGCGGCAAAATTCCCCAAATTTGTGGACAGAGTGACGCAGGTCTGCGACGAATTCCGCACGATCGTCGAGGCTGCGGGAAAATCCGCGCCCTATTGCGGGCTGACCGTGGCGATCCTCAACGCGTGGGGCAGTCTGCGCAGCTGGCAGAGCCATATGGTCGCGCACGAGCTGTGGTACCAGCAGATCTATTCCTATCAGGGCATTCTCGAAGCGCTTTCCGGGCTTGCCGTCAACGTGAAATTTATCAGCTTTGAGGACGTAAAGCGCGGCATCGATGCGGACATCGACGTCATCATCAACGTCGGCGAAGCGGGAACGGCATATTCGGGCGCGCAGTACTGGGCGGACGAACGCATCGTCACGGCCATCCGCCGCTGGGTGCGCGAGGGACACGGCTTTATCGGCGTCGGTGAACCCACGGCGTACGCAAAGGGCGGCAGGTTCTTTGCACTGGCGGACGTGCTGGGCGTGGACAAGGAGATCTCCCTCACGCTGAGCGAGGATAAATACAACATCCAAAAGCAAAGCCACTTCATCACGGAGGACGTGCAGGGGGAGATCGATTACGGCGAAGGGATGAAAAATATCTACGCTCTCGAGGGGGCGCAGGTGTTGGACATCGCCTTTTCGGACAGATTCCGCCGCAGCGTCAACGTGGGAGAAGTGCTCCTTGCGGCAAACGAATACGGCAAGGGCAGGGGCGTCTATATGGCAGGGCTCCCTTACAGCGCGCAGAATGCGCGCCTGCTGTACCGCGCCATGTTCTGGGCGGCGCATAAGGAAGGGGAAATGCAGCGCGCTTTCTCCTCTCACCCGCAGACGGAATGCACTTATTATCCCGAAACGGACAGATACGCCATCGTCAACAACGCGCAGACGGCCGTGCAGACGTACTTTTACGACAAAGACGGAGAGAGCGAGCTTCTCACTTTGCAGCCGCATCAGATCTTATGGAAATAACAAAAAGCCGACCGCAAGGTCGGCTTTTTTCGTGTGCGGATGGACTTGTTTTCTTGAATAAACCCGCCGCGCGGAAAGCGCGGCGGGTTGCGTTTTTCTCAGCCGAAGGGCTTGATGATGCTGCCGTAGATCCAGTCGTTGTAAAGGATGGTCTTTCCGTCCTCGTCCTTGTCGGAGAGAAGAAGAATGTCCTCGTCCAGCTCGGGGATGCTTTTCAGCTTGCCTGCGGCAAATTGTTCCAGTCTGCGGCGGCAATGCTCCAGGCGGCGCAGCGCTCCGCCCAGGCGGATGTCGTGCCGCTCATACCCGAAGGGTTTGCATTCCTTTTCCCACTGTGCTTCAAAGGAAGAGGCAAAAACGCGCAGCCGCTTTTCCGCCTCACGGAAATCCTCGATCACGCGGCCGATCTGTTCCTTGTCCCCGCTGCGGTAGGCCGCGCGGGCGTTGATGCCGAGCAGACAGCGCTTTTCCTGCAAATGGCAAAGGTTGGCAATGGTTTTGAACATATACCCGAACTTCCCTTTGCAGAGGGGGAGCAGCTGTTCGTACGTTTTCGCATACAGATCCGCGTTTTTCTTGGAAACGGTGCGGTCGAAAATTCCGAGGAAGGGGTCGCTGTACAGCATATACTTGCTGGGGTTGCGTATTTCCGTGCTGTCGCCGTCCCGTTCCGCGTCCTCGACGTGCAAAAACTCGTCCAACGTCATGCCGAACAGCTTTTTAAAGCCTGCGGCGATGGCCTCTTCTACATAGTTTCCGCGCGCATATTCCGCCGCATACCAGAGGGCGGGCAGGTTGCTCCAGATCGAACTTTCCGAACCGTCGTCTTTCCAAGAAGTGAAAAACGCTTCCTTCACGCCGTTTTCGCGGCAGGCCTTCAGGGCCGCTTTGGTCGCTTCGATGCTGAAACGGTTGTAGGGGATAAATCCGCTCCACGTCCATGCCCCGCCTGCAAAAACGACTTCTCTGCCCAGCTGTTCGTGCGATTTCAGCATGGCGTCGTAGTGCTCGGTCTTCAGGCTGTAATAATCCCAGTAGATGAGGCGCAGATTTTCGGGGATGTCCAGCCCTTCCACGGTGAGGGGTTGGTCGGAAGGTTCGTATTTTCCGTGGTTTGCAAGGCGGAAAAACATATCCGACCAGATCATGGGGCGGAACCCGTATTTTGCGGCGATCTCGCACACGCGGTGCAGGTGCTTGCTCAGAATGCTGAAACGGTTGCAGTATCCGTGCTTGTCCAGGTATTTTCCCAGTCCCACGAGGTGCGCTTCGTCCATGCCGATGTTGATCTCGCGGCAGGTAAAGCATTCCGCGCAGGTGCGGAACATATTATCAATGAGCGTGTACACGCGCTCTTCTCCCGCAAGCAGGATATCGCCGATATCGGTGCAGTCGAAGTAAGCGGGCCAGCGCAGGGCGCCCACCAGGTGGGCAAGCGTCTGGATGCAGGGGATAATGGTGATTTTTTTCGTTTCTGCGTATTTTACCAGCTCTTTCAGCTCTTCTTTCGAGTATCTGCCGCGCAGGTATCCGAAGAAAGGTTCGCCCTCCACTTCATAGGTGTCCTCCGTGTAGAGCTGCAGGGAAGAAAATCCCATTTTTTTCAACACGTCTATGTAATTTTTTAACGTTTCCACCGAGTACACGGCGCCGCGAGAGCAGTCGAGCATCACGCCCACTTTCACTGCTTTTTTGTTCATTACAAGTATTTCCTCCCCGAATTGGTGATGATTGATTTTGAAAAATTTTTTCAAAACCGGGACTATTTTATTGTATTTCCCCGCGCGAAAAAAGTCAAGCGAAAAGTCAAAAAGTTTGCATGGAAATTGCAGTTCTTTCAAAGAATATAATTGCGTGCGCACGCGAAAAGCGTGCGGCGGGCGCCCTTTGCTTACTTTGCCGTACGGGATATGAAAGCAGGGGGCACTGTTTTGAAAAAAGGCTTGACAAACGCTTATTCTGCGGTATAATAAAATTCGGGGCGTGTCGGTTTTACGCGGACGCGAACGCCCTTCCGCAGGTGGGAATTTTGCCTGAAAAGGGCGGAAAAACAGGCGCGCAAACGCCCGCCGCAAGGGAGTTTTTCAAGGGGAAAGACGCGCGGCAAATGCGTTTGAAAAGCGCGCAAACGAGGATAAAAAAGACAGGCGGTTTGCCGCAGGAAAGGAGAAAGGGAACGTGGAATTGCAGATCGGGGATTTGATCAGCGCCATCAAAAAAGACGGCGTCGAGGCGGCGCAGACGGAAGCGGAACGCATCGTTTCGGAGGCAAAAAAACAGGCGGCGGCCATCGTTGCCGCGGCGAAAGAGGAGGCGGAACACATCCGCTCCAAGACGCAATCGGAAGTAGCGCTGCTAAAGGAAAGCGCGAAGATCGCGGCGGAACACGCCAGGCGGGACGCCATGCTTTCTTTCAAGGCAGGGGTGCGTGCGGAATTTGAAAAGATCTTGTCCGCCGATCTTGCCAAAACGGCGGACACGGCGACGCTTGCAAAGCTGATCGCAGCCGCCATCGGGGAGGAGGATCCCTCCCAGTACGCCGCCGAGGTGCATGAAGTGACGCAGGGGCTGAAAGGGGAACTTGCCGGCTTGCTTCGCGGCGGGCTGGAACTGAAAGTTAATCCCGACATCCGCGCGGGGTTCCGCCTTACGGCGAAGGACGGTTCGGGGTATTTCGACTGTTCCGACGAGGAACTCATGCAGATGCTCCTGCCCTTCTTCTCCGATTTTGAGATATAGCGGGGGAGGGAAATGTCGTCTTATTATTATCTGATGGCAAGTTTGCCCATGCTGCGATCGGACGGGGAACTGCCCTTTTCCTATGAAGATTTTCTGGAAATGTGCCGATCAGCCGTCAGCGGCGCAAAGTATACGCTGCTGAAAGAGCTTTCCCTTTCCTCGGAAAAGGGGCCGCTCGTCGGCGAATGGGCAAAGTTTTATACGGCGCTGGAGCGGGAACTGATCCGCCTTCGCAACCGCCGCCTGGGCAGACAGGAGCAGGCGGACGGGGAGCGGGACGATGCGATCGCCGCGGCAATCTCCGCCGCGATCGGCGGGAAAAACCCGCTGGAAGCGGAACAGGCGCTGCTCGCGCTGGAGTTTCAGAAGCTGGACGAACTGATCGGCCTGCATTCTTTTGACGATCATGCCCTGCTGGGGTATGCGCTGAAGCTGAAACTGCTGGAACGCAAACGCGTTTTCGACCAAAAGAAGGGGAAAGCGGAACTCGGCCGCATTTTGGGGGCATTGCAGAAAGAGATCATGCTCGACGAACAGGAGTGAAAGAATGGAGCAAATTACAGGAAGCGTAACGGGAGTCAACGGAAACCTCGTTTCCGTGCGGATCGACGGTTCGATCCGCAAAAACGAGGTGGGATATGTACTTGTGGACGGCAAGCGCCTGAAAGGGGAGATCATCCGCGTGGGCGGCGGCATTGCCGATATGCAGATCTACGAGATGACAAACGGCATCAAGGTGGGGGACAAAGCGGAATTTACGGGCGAACTGATGAGCGTGTCTCTCGGGCCCGGACTTCTGACACAGATCTACGACGGATTGCAGAATCCGCTCCCCGAACTTGCCGAAAAGTGCGGCTTTTTCCTCGAACGGGGCGAATACATCGATCCGATCCCGAATAAGGACTGGGAGTTTACGCCCGCGGTCAAGGCGGGGGACGTCGTCCGTCCCGGGGACACGCTGGGAACCGTCCCGGAAGGATTGTTCACGCACCACATCATGGTGCCGTTCGGGTTTTCGGAGGAAAACTGGACGGTGGAATCGGTGGTGCCCAAGGGCACGTACAACGTCCGCGATACCATTGCGGTCGTCAGAGATGAAAAGGGGGCGAAAAAGGAATTGACCATGGTGTTTACATGGCCTGTCAAAAAGCCGATCACCTGCTATGCGCAGCGGCTGCGCCCCGATGAAACGCTGATCACAAAGATCCGCTGTATCGATACCTTTCTTCCCATCGCAAAGGGCGGAACGTTCTGCGTTCCGGGCCCGTTCGGCGCGGGAAAGACGGTTTTGCAACACATGGAAGCGAAAAATGCGGACGTGGACATCGTCATCGTCGCGGCGTGCGGCGAACGTGCGGGCGAAGTGGTGGAGATCCTGAAAGAATTTCCCGAACTGACCGACCCGCGCACGGGCAGATCGCTGATGGAACGCACCATCATCATCTGCAACACGTCGTCCATGCCCGTCGCGGCGCGCGAAGCGTCCGTTTACACCGCCATCACGCTGGCGGAATATTACCGTCAGATGGGGCTTTCGGTGCTCATGCTCGCCGATTCCACCTCCCGCTGGGCGCAGGCAATGCGCGAAATGAGCGGCAGGCTGGAAGAGATCCCGGGCGACGAGGCATTCCCCGCCTATCTGGAATCCGTCATCGCATCCTTTTACGAGCGGGCGGGCAAGGTGCGGCTGAAAAACGGAAAGATCGCCTCCGTCACCATCGGCGGCACGGTCTCTCCCGCGGGGGGCAACTTTGAAGAGCCCGTCACGCAGGCGACGCTGAAAGTGGTGGGCGCCTTCCACGGCCTCTCCCGCGAGCGTTCGGACGCGAGAAAATATCCCGCCATCCACCCCATCGATTCGTGGTCCAAATACAAGGGAATCGCCGATCGGGAAAAAGTGGAAAAGGCGCGCGAGATCCTCGTCCGCAGTACGGAGATCAACCAGATGATGAAAGTCGTCGGGGAAGAGGGGATCTCCGCCGAGGATTATATTCTTTATCAGAAAGGGGAATTGCTGGATGCGGCGTATCTGCAGCAGGATTCCTTCGATCCCGTCGACGCCGCCTGCGAACCCGAGCGCCAGCTGCGCGTGTTCAGCGTTCTGTACGAGATCCTCACTTCGCCGTATGCTCTGGAAAACAAAAACGAGATACGTATGTTTTTCAACCAGCTGCGACAGCAGCTTCTGGATTGGCACACGATAGAGTTCAACACAGAAAAATTCGATCAGCAGGAAGAGGCGGTAAGGCAGCTTTCCCGTTCCAAAACCTGCAAACAGGCGGTCTGATATGCAGAAAATCTACACGAAAATTCAATCGATCGTCGGCAACG
>DXFX01000083.1 GCA_019114245.1 Candidatus Borkfalkia faecipullorum
AAACGGCGGTACGTACCGCCGTTTTCTGTACCAACCTCCCCGTTACTGCTCCGCCATGATGGCGAGCAGGCGCAAGAGATAGTAGTAATAGCTTCCGAGATAATCCATCGCAATTTCGTCCCTGCTGAGGTCGTCGTACGCCTGGTTCAGATCGCTGTAAGAGAGATAATAGTCCTTGACGCGCAGGTATCTGTCCCGCGCGTTCAGCGTGTAGTCCGCGTCGTACGGCGCGTCGTCGGGG
Source organism: Candidatus Borkfalkia faecipullorum (assembly GCA_019114245.1). Taxonomy (GTDB): domain Bacteria; phylum Bacillota; class Clostridia; order Christensenellales; family Borkfalkiaceae; genus Borkfalkia; species Borkfalkia faecipullorum. The sequence goes on from DXFX01000083.1 coordinate 242, forward strand.
TTGATCCCTTCGCCCGTGCCGCTGCCCGCCACGTTTTCCGCATACAATGCCATCAGGCTTTCGTCCAGCTCGTCCTGGATCTTTTTCAGCAGCGCCTCATGATCCGTTTTCAGCGTTTCCAGCGCCTCTTCGAGAAAGCTCGACCGCAGCGTATGGTTTTCTGCGGCGGCATATTTCTTTTGCCGGCACGCCTCCTCGTATTCGCGGGAGGCCTTTTCGCTCTCCTCGTTTGCCGCGGCAACCAGCTTTTCCACCGCTGCATTTACTTCCGCTTCCGTCATACCTTATCCTCCCCTCTCTGAAAAACCGCCGAAAGGGCGTACAGCTCGCACTCCTCCGCCTGCACGCGGAAGGAAAAGACCGTTCCCGCAAGCAGCACGCGCTTGCGGCACAACCCTCCCGCAAAGCAGAGGGCGCGGCTGCCCTCGTCGCTCTTGATCTGCAGGAGGAAAGGCCCCTTGGAGCGCACGCACACCTCCCCCAGCAGGGCGCGGCAGCCGAACGGTTGCGTCGGCGCGCTCTGCCAGACGCGGTGAGCGATCCCGCCCAGAAAATTCCCCTTTTCCGTGACGGTATAGCCCTTACCGCCGTGCGTAAAAAAGACGCCGTTCTGCACGCTCACGAGCCCCTCCGCCTTCTGCGGAATGAGGTACCCCCCTCCCTGCGCATCGAAAACGCCCAGGCCTTCCGCGACCGTCCCGTCGGGAAGGGTATATTGCGATTGCAGGAAATACCTGTCCCCGCAGGCGGCGCCCCGCACGGAATCCAAGGAGACGTGCGGCGTAAAAAATTGCGAATACCCGTTGACCTTCGCGTCCCCCCACACGCGGAATCCCTCCGCCGTCAGCCAGAAAAGGGCGTTTTGCGTTGCCGCCGCACTCCCGCCGTTGACGGCGGCGCAGGAAAGAATGTCCTCGAAGGCGAACTCCTCCTCGTCCCCGTGGGCGACGAGTTTCTGCAACCCGTATTCGCGCAGGACGAGGATCTCGTTCTTTACAAAAAACAGGCGCAGGATTTTTCCTTTTGCGTCCGGGGAATCGATGTACCCCGTCTGTCCGCGCCCGACGGCCGCCTCTTTGTAATCGTCCAGGGCGCCGTAGTACAGCCGCACCCCGTCCGACGTGCGCCACAACCTGCCGTAGGCAAACACCGCCGTACGGAAAGGCAACGTCAATTTATTTGCCCCCGCAGACGTCACGCTGACGCAGGTCTGCCCGTCCGAAAGGAGCATTCCGTCCCCGTCGGGAAGGGCGACGCAATCGGGAATGCCCGTGAAGGCAAAACCGGAATCGGCAAGCGCGGAACCGACGCAAAGTTTCCCCGAAGGAGCATACCCCGCGATCGCTCCGCCCACGCAAAACAGCGCGGAGATCTGCACGCTGCCGTCCGTCACCTGCTCACTGCCGACCCCGCCGCCGAGATACCCGTCCCGCAGGCAAAAGTTCTGCAAGTAGCCGCCCTCACTTTCCCCGCCTTCCAACGGAATGCGCATCCGCTTCTTGTAGGAAGAGTACTGCGCGGCGCTCTTTTCATAAAAGATCATATCCACCTCCGCATTTTCAGCCGTCCGCCACGTTCCCTGCAAGCGCAGGCGAGCGCGTCGCGATAGCGTTTGTCCAAAAGCCCCGCCTCCTGCATCATGCCGGAAAAGAGCGCAAATTCGCACGCCGTCCCCAACGCGAGGAGGCGGCCGTCCCCCTTCGCGTTGAATTCCGCCTCTTCCTCCCCCGTCTTGACGGCGGGGCGGTAACTGTACTCGGCCGTCAGCGCGCCCGCGGGGACTTTGATCCCGTCCGCGTCCGTTTCAAAGGTCTGTTTTCTGCCGCTCGCGTCCCGCACGGACAGGATCTCCACGGGCGGCTTTTCAAACTCCGTATAGGAAATGTAACCCTCCGACACAAACTTCTGCGTGCGGCGCAGGGGGAGATAGTCCAGCGCGATCTCGTTTTCCGTGAGATTGTAGCACTGCAGCAGCGTCTTTGCGTCCCGTTCCTGTTCGGCGAGGTTTTCCGCGCTGACGTTGTTCAGGTAATCGGAAAGATCTCTCCGTCCGCACAGTTCCGCCGCAAGCGCCATGATTTTTTTGACCGTCATAGTTTTCCTCCTTATAAAAAAGCGGGGCGCGGCGAATGCCGCGCCCCGCCGTCAGAATGCCCCGCAGATCACTCTTCGGTGATGCCGGAAAGCATCGCCTGTCCGCAAGGACGGGTGCAGATGAGATCTGCATACTTGACGAGCGTCGCCGTGTAAAGGGGCTTGCCGGGAACCTGTTTGAGCACCCTGCCGTCGTCCCCTTCCAGCCACTTCCAGTCGCACAGCTGGTGCAGGCAGAAGTCGTCCGTGTTCAGAAGGTACATCGTGCCGTCGGGACAGAAGCGGTCCGCCACCACGGGGATGCCGTTGTAGGTGATCGCCTTGTAGCCGCCCGCCAGCACTTCGGGATCGGTGAGCGCGCGGGATGCGCTGAGCGCCTTTTGCAAAGCGCGCTTGACGCCCCAGCTGCACACGATGAAGTTGACGCGGCTTCCCGCCACCTCTTCCAGCTTGTCGATGGCGGTCTGGATCGCCGTTTCGGTGATCTCGCCCACGGAAGCGTTCATGTACGGGATCATCCATTTGTGCGTGCTTCTGTCCAGACCGTACAGCGTGCCGCTGTTTTTGAAAATGGCGCCGAGGCCCGTGAGTTCGAGATTGTACGAACCCTGCACGACGACAAAGTCGTCCGCGTTCACGCCGGAAAGCGCGCTGCCGGACAAGACGAAGGTCTTTGCGTCCCTGTCCACCGACGTGATCCTGCGGCCTGTGATGCCGGAGACGGGCGTGCCCGCCGCGTCGTAGACGTCCACGGTCATCCCCTCGATGACGTTTTTGACGGAATCCGCCGTCACCGTGTTGCCCGAAACGGACTTGACGGTGCAAAGTTTGCCGCTGCCGTCCCCGAAGAGCATTCTGCCGAAGTTGAAGGAAGAGGACTTGATCAGTCCCTCCATCTCCGCGTTCAGCAGATTGACAAAGGCGCCCGCGCTGTTTTCGGAAGCGCGCACCGCCTTGTCGCTGATCTCCACCGTTCCGTACAGGTTTTTGAGGGTGGTGACGAACTGTTCGTAGTTGTTGCCCGCGGCGGCGGGGAGATCCCCCTCCTCCGTTCCTGCGCCCACGCCGCCGTTGACGCCGTACTGCGCCAGTCTGCGCACTTCCTTGCCCCAGACGTCCGCCGTGCTCTTTTTAATCTGCGCGAGCAGAGGGTTGACGGAAGTGTCCAGCTGCTCGGACACGACGCCGAGATAGTAGCTTTTCAGAGCGTTGTCTGCACTTGTCATTGTAACCATTTGCCTTTCTCCTTAAAAATGTCTTTTGCCGTAAAAAAACGCGGCATTTGTCACGATTTCCGCAACACGTCATGCGTTTTTGCGGAACAATTCCTGTGCGAGCCTGCCCGCCTCTTCCAGCGAGCGCACGCGCGGAGCGGGTGCGGGGGCGTGACTTCCCCCGTCCCCCATGATGACGGGCGCGGCGCGGGAGGCGAGATATTTTTCCACAGCCGCCTCGATGGCCTGCTCGTCGACGTGCGGCTGCTGCCGCACCTCCCCCTCGGGTGCGGACGGCACCTTGTTTTCGCCCTGCATCCGTCCCTCCAATTCGCGCAGACGCTGACTGCGGCGGGTAAATTCTGCTTCCAGCGAATTGTACGCGTTCAGAAGGGCATCCGCGCTTTTGAATTTTCCGAACGCGCCTGCCGCGCCGCTTTCCTGACGGACCTCCGTCCCTTGCGCCGTCTCATCCGGGTTCTGTTGAATGTTTTCCTTCTCCATAAACGACCTCCCATCTATTTCAGAATGCCATCGGCATTTTCTGTCGTTGCCTGCGCCGCCTTATGCTGTTGCAGATGGCGCAAAAATCTCTGCTTGCTTTCGGGGTACTTCTTGAATTCGTCCGAAAGCAGAAAGCGGGTGTGTTCGGTGATGTGCACGGCGTGATCGTCAAACTCGTCCGCCTGCACTTCCTCCCGCAAAAGTTTTAAGTTTTCCTCCGCCGCCTTGTTCTTGTGCAGGGGCAGGAGCCCGCGCGCGCTGTCCAGCCCGCCGAATCCCAATGCGTCCAGCACGCGTTCGCGCGTCTCTTCGGAAACCTTTCCGTCCTCGCCCGCAAACAGTCCCATGTTGTACATTTCGTAAATGAGGGAACGCCGCCTGGACGGGGAATTCGCCTCGTCCGTTTCCGCCTCGAACACGACGTCGTCCGACGTGATGTCCCCTGCCGAAAAATAATACAGCTCCACGCGCTTTCCCTCGCCGGTCATGCGCATCAGGCGGTTTTCCCCCGCAAACTGGCGCATCAGACGCAGTACCTGTCTGCCCACCGCCTTCACCGCGCGGCGGATGCTGTCCGTCGTGACGGCGAGCCTCGTGTCGTCCAGATCGATGAGCAGCTGTAATCCCGTGGCGCTGGTGACGTGCGTGCGGTTCTGCGTGGTGGACGAAAGTTCGCTCACCCCGCTGACGAGAATAAACTCGTCCAGAAGTTTGTCCTCCTCCTTTTCAAACTCGGAGGGCAGGCTGTCCGCGCCCAGCATTTTGGGCGGCTGCGAACCCTGGCGGTAGACGATCACCTTTCCGGGCGGGAGCCCCTCTTCCAAAAGCTCTTCGGTATCCACCGAGCCGTCCTCCACCGCGAGCACGCCCATGGTCAGGCGGTTTAAAAACTCGTGTTTTCTGTTCTTGACGGCGTTGAAGGCGCGCTGTACGGGGATCATGCGGTCGATGATGCTGCCGCCGAAAAAGGCGCCCGAAAAGGGAACGGCGCACTGTTTGACAAAGGGATAGGTGCGCGTTCCGCCCTCGCCGTTTTCGTAGGGCAGATCGCCGTAATACACCAGTCGGTCGCCCGCGGCGATGATCAGCCTGCCGTTGGGGAAGGCGCTGCTGCTCTTTTCGTAATACTCGTACACGAGCGCGCAATTTTTGCGCACGCCGCCCATAAACTGCCCCGAACCGCCCGCGAAATTGGAAGCGGACGTCTGCGGCGCCAGCGAAAATTCGTTGACGTCCTGCCCCGCCACCTGCACGCCGTAGCGCTCGTAAATTTCCGTGACGGGAATGGCTTTGACGTGCATGATGCTGCCCTGTTCCTCGATCTTTTCCACGGAAAGGTCCTCGGGATACACCTCAAACGGGGAGACGGCCGCAATGCGTACCTTTCCCTCCGCCCCGCCGCCGCGGACGTCCCACAAGACCTTGTAAAAGGCGGTGCCGCACGTTTCGCTCCACAGCGTGGCGCGCGTGATGACGTCGTCAAAGGCGCACTCCTCGCACACCGAACGCAGCACGTTTGTGGAAATTTTTGCCGTCTGCAAATCGCTCTCCTCCCCCGTCGCCGCGCGGACGGACAGGGCGGGGCGCACCTGCGCCAGTTTGGCGCAGCGGGTATCGATGGCGGGCGCAATGTGGTTGAACACCCTTCTCGACATCCACCAGTACTGCGGCTGTTCCTCTTCCAGTTCGCCCGAGGCGGTCATGCCGCAATACTGATTTCCGGCGAGGAAGTTCATGTTCAGTTCCCAGCCGCGTTCGAGGAAGCGCCGCATTTCCTGGCGTTCGGCAAAGGTCTTGTGCAAAAACTTCACCGTTTCCTCTTCAAACTTCTTTTCAAAGGACTTCGCGCGGCGGATGGCGGGGTTTTCCCCGCCCAGCACCTGCGCCGTTCCCTTGCTTTTCGCGCCCGTGACGGGCGCTTCCTGCATCTGCATCAGTTCTCCTCCTCCTGAAGTTCGCGCAAAAGTCTTTGCCGCTCTTCTTCCAATTTCTCATCGCTGAGCTGTTCCAGCGGCACTTCCGCGTCCAGCAGCATCTTTGCCGCCTGAATGTCGGGCGGCACGCTCTTTTTTGTCACCTTTCGTTTCAGCAGAACGGCTTCCCCCTCGTTGAAGCCGTATTCTTCCACCACCTCGTCCGTCTCGTAACCGAGGGCGCGGCGGACGAGAGCTTCTCTGACAGGATCTTCGCTCACAAAACCTCCTTTGCAAGGTCAATGCCTTCCGCGCAGACGGCGCGCAAGGCGCGCCTTGTCTTTCTGCACGGGCGTGAGCGGCACGGACGGCGGCGCGTTGTGCGGCTTTGTCATGAGATAGTACCTCAGTTCGTCCAGAGCGTGATCGTCCCGCTTTTTGGGCAGATCGCCGCTGCCCCAGAAATACCCCTTGATCTCGCGGATCAGGTTGACGCACCCTTCAAAAATGTACAGTTTCGGCACACCGTTCTCCCCTTTTAAGTACGATTTCACCCGCGCGATGCCCGCAAACAGATCTTTGTTGACGTTGGCGTTGACGTTGATGCCCTGCTCGTAAAAGAGCTCGCTCACGCTCTTCGAGCTTGCCAGCGTGCGCTGGTTTGCCGCCGAGTCGATGAGCGCGTGCAGCCTGCCCTTTGCGTCCGTGTGCCAGTTGAGCCTTTTGCTGATCTCCCGCAGTTTTTCCGCATGGTACCCGATGTCCCGCTTGGCCTCGTAGTGCTCGGCCACGACGTACACGTTCCCGTCGAAGTCCACGCAGTACCAGTGCGCGGAGAGCGGATTGTTCAGCCCCGGGTCGATGGAGATCTCGTCCTGCCATTCAAAGGGGATCTCGAAAGGCGGGATGACGTGTACGCGCTCGTCAAACTCGGGATACACCAAGCCCTCGCTGACGCAGAATTTTCCGTAGCGGCGGCTCTGCAACTCTTTTTCGTCCAGCGCGGACGAGAGCAGGGCGATCTCGCTCTTTTTGAGGAAGGGATTGTCCTCCCATTCCATAAACTCGTACCACACTTCGGGGTTGTTGCCCTTGTTCATGTAGATCTCGTCGAACACGAAGGTCAGCCCTTTGAGCGGCGTCATCGTGCCGAAAATGTCGCCCGCGCGGTCGAGGACGCGCATCCTGCACTCGTCGTAGATCTCTTTGGGCGGTTCCTCGTCGAACCAGACGAAGTCCAGGGACGCGCCCTGGAATTTTTCCCTGCCCTGATCGCAGCTTTTAAATCCGATGACGGAGATCCCGCCGAACACGTTCCGCACGCGGATCTGATCCACTACCCCCGACGGGGAGCCCTTTTTCCCGGAAAGCATCACCACGTCCTCGATCCATTCGGGCGGAAGGTAGTGCAGGATCTTTTTCTGCGCCACGTCGCGCTGGACCTGCTGGGACAGGGAAACCACCCAGCCGAACACGTCCTTTCTGTTCTGCCTGTACGGATGAATGCCGCGCGCCATCCAGATACATTCGACGGCGCCGCACTCTGTCTTTCCGCTGCGGTTTCCGCCGAACACCCAGCGGTTGCGCTTTTTGCATTTGTGAAAGGCGATCTGTTTTTTGTGTTTCTTCCTGCCCGTGTTGTAGCTTGCCAGCGGATTTTTGCGCCGCCGCGCCTGCTCCCGCTCGATCAAAAGAATTTTTTCTACCCGTTCGCGCCTGTCCATTTGCCGCTCCTTTGCCCTTGCATTTACGATTATATCCGCCGCTTTTGCCTCTTTTCAACGATGACCGACAACTTTTTTGCACGATTTTTTGTATACGTACTGTCATTTTCGCGCCCACGAGCGCAATTCGACAAAGGAATGCCTTTTCCCCTTCAATTTTTGTTTTTTCTGCGCAATGCGCGCGGTATAATGGTTGGCACCTGAAAAAACGGAGGTTTGCCATGAAAAAAATTGCGGTTTTATTTCTGGCGGCATTGCTTTGGCTGTTGCCCTTTGCCCCCGCCCGCGCCGAGACGGCGGATACATATGCGCGCGTCACGCAGGCACAGGTATATCTGTACGAAAAGCCCGAACAGGACAGCGGGCTGTTCATCCTGCCCGAAACGTACTTTGTGCGCATCACGGGCGAAGCGGGCGACTACTATTCCGTGGAATACATGAGCGGCGTCCAAAACCGCACCGCCGTGCGTGGCTACTGCCTGCGCTCGGACGTGGAGACGGTGGACTACGTCCCCGAAACGCCCTTTCTCGTGTACGACACGACGGTCACTTTCCGCACGTCGGAAGGACTTCCCGACGGATTTTTCACGGAATACGACGTCACCGCCGCCTTTTACGGCACCTTTTCCTACGGTTCTTCCGTCTGTTATTACGTAGAGCTGGAGGGCGAGTTCGGATATGTCCCCGCATCTTCCTGCTCTCCTCTCTCCTATCCGCCCAACACCGAACACACGGAGACGGAAACTCCGCCCCCTGCCGAGGAGACGCCCTCCGCCGCACAGCCCGCCCTTTTAAACGTGGTTCTCGTGTGCGGGCTCGTGGTGACGGCGCTGGGCGCGCTGTACTTTCTGTTCCATCCGCGCAAGCCGAAACTGCACGACGAAGAGGACCTTTTTACCTGAAAATCCCGCAACGTACCCCGAAAAATCAGACCGCCCGCCAATTTTCTGTCTGCGGCGCGCCGTTGACGCGCAGTTCGGTATGGGCACGCTTGTCCAGCACGGAATTTTCCCCCGCGCGCCGCACGCGCTCCCACATCCCCATCACGTACGGAATGTCCGAAAACACCTTTTTGAACCACTCCTCCGTCATTCCCGCCCGCATAAACAGGCTGTTCAGCTTTTCGCCCAGCCTGCGCTGGCGGCGATAGTACGTGCGCTCGCAGTAGTCAAAGCTGAAATCCGCAAACTCCTTTTCCAGAACTTTTTTTCTTCGGAAATACTTGTATTCGAGAAAATATCTCTCCTCCCGCGTCAGCTGCGCGTAGATACTTTCCGCCTTTTCCCGCAGCACGAGAAAGGCGTCCTTTGCGTATAAAAGGCGCAAAATGCCCTCCACGCAAGCCTCCGCACTCTCCCGCCCGTTGTAAGACGAACGCGCCTTTGCTTCCACGCATTGCCCGATCTCCCTGATCAGCCTTTCCAGTCTCGGCGACATCAGCAAGATCACCTTCTGATAGTCCTTCACGCCTCTCCCTCCTTTTTCCGCATAAATTCCGCCTTTGATTTTTCTTCCTTTGTTTTTGTTTTGCACGCAACTTTATTATCTCACCGCTTTTTGCGAAATCCAAATGTGACTGACAAAAAATGTGAACATTTGTTTGTATTTTCTTGTCCGCAGTATAACACATAAAACAGGCATACGAATGCCTGTTTTATATTTTTTTCGGAAAAATCTGAAATTTTTGCAAGCGGAGAAAAGTTTGCGAATTTTGTCGACAAACGCGCGCGCGTGTGGTATAATGGGAGAAAGAAGTATCCCCCTGCCGAAAAAGGCGGGGGATACGAGTGCGAAAAACGGATGAAACTCTGCGCCCTTGCGGGTGCGGTTTTCGGGGAAACACATGAAGAGAACTTTTACTTTACTTGCCGCGGCGGCCGTTCTGGCGGGCCTGTTCGGCTTTCACAACTTCATAGATGCGGCGGCGATGGAGAGCATCGGCGCGCAGCTGCTTCTGCCCGAAACGTACGAGCAGTACCTGGACCTGCAAAATCCTTCGGACATTGCGGAATACGGAAATTACTTGGCCATTGCGGACGGGAACAAGATCTGGCTGTACGACAAAGAGACAAAGAGCTATTCCTCCTATACCCAGACGGACGCGGACAGCGTCACTTCCCTCAACTTTTACGAGGAAGGCGGAAAGACGCTCTTGTACTTTGCGGCGGACATGAGCGGAAGCAACCCGATTTTGTGGATCGACTGTTCTTCCCCCGACGAGGCGACGCAGACGCAGATCCAGTCCTGCGCGACCTTTATCATCAGCGGAACGGACGTATATTTTGCCAATGCGCAGAACAGCATTTTCTATACGCAGATGAGCGGGAGCGACATCGTTTCCCCTTCCGACGGAAGCGGGAACATCACGCCGGGGAGCGAGGCGAGCAACATCACCCCTTCCTTTGCCGAGCAGAACGGGACCGTCTATTTTTCCTGGAACCAGAACATTTACACCGCAAACCGAAATTCCAGTTCCCCCTACGCGAACACGGAATACAACATAGCATCCTTTGCGTTTACCTCCAACGGATGTTATTATCTTTCCATGGAGGGATACCTCTATCGGCAGGGCAGCGATCCCGAACTTCGCGTGGAAAGCATGGCCGGGTACAAATTTTCGCGGATCTGCAATTCGGGGCGCATTTATCTCATTTACAAAAACTGCATCCGCGCCTTTGACGCGGACAGCGAACAGTTTACAGGCTACGAGATCGCGCGTTACAGCGACAGCGTGAACAGGCTTTCCCAAAACGCCTCGGACGTTTCCGTGTACGGGGAAACCGTCTTTTTGGCGGACACCTCTTCCAACAGAGTGCTGTGCATCGAAAAATCGGGAAGCTCTGTCCTGGAGCTCACGTATTCCCCCACCCGCGTCTGCGCGGGAAAAGAAGCGCTTGCCGTGTACGGTTCGGGCATTCTCACTTTCTTCGTGAAAGGCGACAAGGGCTACACGGAAGCGGGAACCACCAATATTGCGAATATCAGCGGCATTGCCTATGCGGACGGGAAATTTTTCCTCTCCACAAACAGCGGGATGACCTATTCCTATTCCCTGCAAAACGGCGCCTACGAACGCGAAAACGCGGGCAACCTCAGCATCACCCCGACGGACATTGCCGCCGACCTGTACGGCACCCTGTACGTCATGACGGGCGACGGGGACGTGTACCGCTACGACCAGAACACCTTTTTCAACCCGCCCTCCACGCTGGACAACGTGACGCAGTTCAGCGGGGCAACCAGGCTTCTCGCCGATTACAGGGGGGATCTGTACGCCCTTTGCGGGAGCACCCTCGTGCGCTGCGACGTCAAGGAAAAAACTCCCCTGACCTCTTACGATCTTTCCCCCGCCCTTTCCCTCGTGTACAATTCCGAGGGGTCGCGCGCGGTTTCCTTTGCGCTCGGATTTGACAGCGCGGAAGTGTACATTTTGTCCGACGCCTTTGTCGCGGTGACGACGGACGCGGACGTCGCTTCCCTCGACAACCTCAGCGCGGCGGACGCGTACACGCAGATCTACGAGCGCCTGCCCGGGGACAACTGCGCGCAGGACGTGCTTGTCCGCGCAGAACAGGGGTGCGTGAGCGTGCTCCTCGACATGAACGCGCTTTCCCAAAAGCCCTCCGTCCTGCCCTGCCTGAATGCGGAGCGCATGAGCGAAGCGCGCACGGGCGTCGTGCTGGCGCAGACGGAATACGGCGTGCTGGCGCTCTTTTACAACTATTCGGAAGAGGGCGTTGCCACCACGCGCAGTTACGAATTGCGCCTGCTCCTGGAAAACGGCGGTTATACCCTGCTCGGAACGCAGTATTACTCTTCTGCCGCCTATTCCGCCACCCTTTCCAACGACGTGGGACTGTACAGGTACCCCCTGCTGCAGACGGGCAGCGGCGACGGTCTGCAGCCCTTCGGCGTGACGATGCAGTTAAACGGCGGCGAAAGCGTGTATGTGTTGGGAACTCTCACCCCCGAAGCGGGAGTGCTGGACGCCGCTTCTTACAGCGTGGTGCGCGTATCGCGCGACGGGCAATTCTACTACGGATTTGTGCCTACCGGCTATCTCGTGGAAACGGGAGAAAGCTCCCTGCGGGAGGAAGAATTTGTCTATCGTCCCCTCAAAAAGGACAGCACCGTCGTGCTCGGCGGGCTGACGCTGGAAAAGGAAGAGATGCTGAAAGTGTACGGGGAAGCGGATTCCAACGGAATGGTGTTTGTCGCGTACGAAGACGCCGACGGAAACGTGTACACGGGCATGATCCGCGAGGACCTGTTACAGCAGCCGGACAATTCCATCATTGCCGTGCTGGTCATTGTCCCGCTCGTCACGGCGGCCGTGCTCTTCTCCGTGTGCTATCTGTTCCTGCGCAGACAGCCCACATTGCAATAAAAAATGCGGCGCCTGCCTTGCGCCGTAAAATAAAAAAGCTGTCCCGCAAAGGACAGCTTTTTTGTTAAGCGTTTGCTTTTTCCCAGGCAGCGAGTTTCGCCTTGGTGAGGCTGACGAGCTTTTCCTCGGGATACACGGAAGTTTCTCCGCCGACGCCGTACAGGAAATACTTCCCGTCCTCGGCAACGTAAAGAACTTCTTCGTAACCGGCGGGATCGCCGTAGACACCGTGTGCAACTCTTTTTACCTCGGTCATTTCCGTCGTGTCGTAAACCTTTTTGCTTTTACCGACTGTGATCTGCATTTTTCTGACCTCCTTATTTTTTCTTCCTGCCCTACATAAGTCTGAATTGTGTAAAAAGTATATCATATTTTCCGAAAAAAATCAAGGAACGCAAACTTTGCGCCCCTCTCTCCTCCCTAACTATGATTTTTTCATAAAAAATGTAATTTCTTTTCAAATCGACATACAAAAAAACGCATTTTCTCATCAAATAAGACGACGCCGCGCGCAATTTTGTCTACTGAAAGACAAAACTATAAAATGTATCGAGGAAAAAAGTGATTCCGTCAGAAAAATTTTTTTGACGAAAAAAGGGATTTTCCGCAAAAAACGGCGGCAATTTTGCGCTTGCATAACGGAAAAGAGAAAGGTTATACTATTGAAAAAGGAGGATTTTATGCTCAATACCAGAAAAGCGGGGATCGTCGGCTGCGGATTTGTGGGCGCGGCGTGCGCCTATACGCTGATGCAAAACGGACTGTTTGACGAGCTTGTCCTGACGGACATCGACCGCGCACGCGCGGAAGGCGAGGCGATGGACATCAGCCACGGGCTTTTATTTGCCAGGCCCATGAACATTTATGCGGGAGGTTACGACGACCTTACGGACGCCGCCATCGTCATCATCACGGCGGGCGCAAACCAGAAAGCGGGAGAAACGCGCTTGGACCTCGTCAAGAAAAACGCGCGCATTCTGCGCTCTGTGCTCGACGAACTCAAAAAACGAAATTACGGCGGGATGCTGCTCATCGTCTCCAACCCCGTGGACATTCTCACGCGGGTGGCGCAGCAGTATTCGGGACTTCCCGAAAACCGCGTGTTCGGTTCGGGGACGGTGCTGGACACGGCGCGGCTGAGGTATTTGCTGGGCGAACACCTCAGCGTGGACAGCAGGAGCGTACACGCCTTTATCATCGGCGAACACGGGGACAGCGAGATCGCCGTATGGAGCAGCGCAAACGTTTCGGGTGTACCCATGCACGAATTTTGCGAAATGCGCGGCTTTTACGACCATGAAAACGCGATGCGCGAGATCGGCGAAAACGTAAAGAACTGCGCTTACGAGATCATCGAGCGCAAGGGCGCCACCTATTACGGCATCGCCATGGCCGTGCGGCGCATCTGCGAGGCGGTGGTGCGCGACGAAAAGAGCATTCTGCCCGTCTCCTGCGCCCTGCACGGCGAATTCGGGATCGACGGAGCCACGCTCAGCATCCCCTGCATCGTCGGGAAAGAGGGCGCGGAAAAAATTATTCCCATTTCCCTAAGCGATGAGGAACACACAAAACTTCACTATTCGGCAGAAATGCTGAAAGGCATCTTTGCCGAACTTTAAAAGGAGCTCCCGCACGTCGGGAGCTCCTTTTTAGTGTTCCTGTTTGAATTTTTCGTTGTTGCGGACAAGCTCCGACAGGGTAACGGGAGCATAGCCGTTGATGTCCACCCCCGCGTTGAGGGAACAGGGCATGGCGCGCAGGAAGCTCCAATACTCCTGATTTGTACGGTTGTGCAAGTGACCGTGTATCTGATATTTGCGGATGTAGGTAAACAGCGGAAAATGGCTGAGCAGCGCATACCCCTGCCCCGTATCGATCCGATCCCCCCAGCCCCAGCTGACAAACCATTTGGAGAGGTCCACGCAGTCCTTCCACGTCAGATCGTGGTTGCCGAAGATGAGGTGTTTTCTGCCGCGCAGGCGGGAAAGGTACTCTTCGGGCGGGCATTCCGATTTATAGATGAGATCGCCGATGATATACACGTCGTCGTTTTTGCAGACGCGGCTGTTCCAGTTGCGGATGAGCGCTTCGTCCATTTCCCGTACACAGGAAAAGGGCCTGCCGCTCATGCCCACGATCTCCGCATGGCCGAGGTGCAGATCGGAAGTATAGTAATTCACATTCATCCCTCCCCTGTTTTTTTAGGCGCAAAGGGCGCCTGACCATGACAGTATAACATATTCTATACAAAAAAGCAAATCCCCGCGGAAGCTTCCGCGGGGAGAAAAGTTACCCGATGAGACTTTTGAAGTGTTCGTAATCCATCTGCATATAATAATATTTCGGGCCGTGTGAAAACAGTTTATATTTTTCGGCATACTGCGGAAGTTCCGCCGCGAGTTTTGCCCTCGCCTCTTCATCCAGCGTGAAATAATGCCAGCACACAAACTGCACAAACCAGTTGCAGAACGCCTGGTCCGCCTTTCCGCGGTAAAGCCCCATCTTTTTCCAGTCCGTATAAATTTTATCCGCCGCCAGCAGACAGTTATTCCAGGACTGCGATCGCGTACGGGAAATGGAAGTTTTCACATTCAAAATATAGCACCGAAGCAGGTCTAAATTTGACCTGCCTTCTTGTTTTTCATATAATAATTAGTTGGATAATAATTCTTTTAATTTAGTGCATGTACTTTCGTTCGTATCATTACTGTTAATTACAAGAATTTTACTCAATGGCAACTTTTCACATAACATATCTACTAACTTATTAGTATAGATACTTGAATTGTATAACCTCATATCATTTTTATTAATATTGTCGTATTTAATAAAAACTATTTTGTTTTGATTGTAAATTTGGGAAATATTTATTGCAAACCTCTCAACGATATCTGCCACATATTTTTCTGAATAATCATTAGTATCCATAATATTATAGTCATAATTTTTGCATAAGATTTCAAGTTTACCATTATTTAAATCATTCGCAAATTCTGAGGTGTAATTCATATTAAAACTCTTATTTCCCCGAGTAAATTTTACTATTGCATTGCAGCTATTTCTTAAGTCTATTACTATAAACTGATTTTTAACTATTGGCTTTATGATTTCAAAAAAATCTTTCTTAATTTCACTTTGAGTAACCGCACTAATATCCTTATAGTTATATTCTTTAATATAAGCAGGAACTCTCTCAAACATTGTGAAAATCGAAACTTTACTTTTCGTTAAAACTACCGTATAGCCAAATTGGCTCTTGATTAATTCAGCTATTTCATCAAGACCTATAAAATTTAATACAGCTTTTTCTTGTCCATATATTTGGTATCTGTTTTTAAAAGCTTCAGCTGCATATTTCCCTTTTTTAAAATCATTTATGGCGGACAAGATAGTTTTAATCTTTAATTTCCTATAAGGTAATTTACTTAAAGCAATTGCTATACAATCCTTACGATATCTTCTTATCCAATCCTTACAAGCTTTTTGACCTGAATAAGTTCTAGCATTTAATAATGTATTACGTATTAAATTATAGTACATGAGGATTCTTTTTTCACTTTTTTCAGTTTTTATATTTAAAGCAGAAGAAGAACCTCTTAAATGATAAACCTTACTACTACCTACCATATAGGCAGCACCAAAACGTCCTATAATTCGCATTGTATATTCAGTATCATCACCCCAAATAAAATAATCTTTGCATGGAAGACCACATTTTTCAATTGCTTTACGATTTATGAGTAATGAAACAAAAGTTGCATGAGCCAAACTCACCATACCATATTCAAGTTTGTCATACCAAAAAAGATAACCATTAGTTGAATATCTACTTATTTCTGGGGTATTTAATGCTTTATTATCTTTTGAATATACTGCACTAGCTAAAAAACTTAATGTTTTCACATATTTAAGATGACTAACCAATTCTCCGAGTGCAGCAGGCGTAGGAATAACATCGTCATCCATAATCCATAACCAATCATAACCATGTTCATACGCGTACTTCATCCCATAATAAAACCCACCAGATCCGCCGAAATTAGCACCTGTATTAATGTAATAATTATTTTCTTTCAAATAATCAGCTATATATTCCTTTGTCCCATCCGTACTCGCATTATCTACAATTAATATGTCAAAACTATTATACTTTTGTGTTTGCAGCGCCTTTATACACTCAACTAACATTTCTTTTCTATTATAAGTGACTACAATAGCGCATATTTTTATTTTTTGAGGTACAATACTTTTCATAGGTTCAATTTTTTTAAGAATAACTTTACTCTTGCCGACCAGATAAGCAGCTCCATACTGCCCTATTAAGTTGCTTAAATAATCAGAGTTTTCTTTATAAAACAATTTACTCGTTGGCAGTCCACACATTTTTATGGCATCAGTGTTAATAAACGTTGAGATAAAAGAAGCCTTGCTGATTCTAACCAATGAATATTCTAATTTTTCACCCCAAGTACCAACATCTTCAATACTGTATGGGCTTAAGGCTGGAGTATATGATGGCTTATTGTCAGATGTAACCAACGCGCTAGTAAAAAAAGACGCTTTTTTAACTTTAGATATGGCTGAAACTAATTCATGAAGCGCGTTTTTATCTGGAACAACATCATCATGAAGCATCCATATCCAATCGTATTTTTCGTATACTGATTCCAGCGCATAAAGGTATGACTCAAAAACATTATCTTTTTTTGCTTTAATGTACTTTGTTGAATGATTTAAATACTTTTTCGCTTTTAATTCAGTATCACCATCACAAGCGACATCAAATATAAAAATATCAAAGGTTTTATATGTTTGGCCAATAAGTGCTTTCAATAAATTTTCTATACAATTAGTTCTATTATACGTTATTATAACTGCACAAATTCTCATTCTGTTCCTGCTCCCAGATTCCTTGGTACAACTCATAGACTTCTTTCGCATTTCTATCCGCAGTAAACTTTTTTATCGCAGAATGCTGTCCATGCAAAGCCAACTCTATTGCTTGCGTTTTATTTTCTAAAGCAAATTTGATTTTTTCATATAATGAGTTAAAATCGCCTGATTTAAAAAGCAGTCCATCAACACCATCAACAATAATTTCCTTTGTACCAGCAGTATCTGCACCAATTACTAAGTTACCTGACATCATAGCTTCAACAGTAATTCTTCCAAACGCCTCAGCCTTTGAGCAAACGAATGCGATATCAGATTGCATATATAAATTGTTGACATCCGACCTTCTTCCTAAAATTTTAACATTATTGGAAAGTCCATTTTGATCAATAAAGGAACGAATAGTATTGGCATACTCACCTTTATCTGTTCCGACAAGCCATAACTCAAAATTTTCCAAGTTATCTATTCTTTTTAGTTTTTCTATAGCTTTAACAGCAATTA
>DXFX01000084.1 GCA_019114245.1 Candidatus Borkfalkia faecipullorum
CACAAATACATATTCTACTGGAACAACAAGAGAATTTCTCGCAAATTAAAAGGAATGAGCCCGGTGCAATACCGAACTCATTACCAAACAATTTAATTAAATTTTTGTCCAAACTTTGGGGTTCACTTCAAGCCTGCGCTTTGGCAGTTTTTCCGTTTTGCCGCTGAAAAAAGCGGCAAGCATTTGTAACAAAGAGGCGGCCGCAAAATTGCGGCCGCTTGTTTTATTATACGATGATATTGACGAGACGTCCCTTGACGACGATAAATTTGCGGATGACCTTTCCTTCCACCAGCGGGCGGATGGTTTCGTCGGCGAGAACCGCCGCGCGGATATCTTCCTCCGTCGCGGACTGGGGGATCATCATTTTCGTCTTGATCTTGCTGTTGACCTGTACCGCGTACTCGGTCTCTTCACGGACGAGCGCCGCCTCGTTGCAGACGGGGTATCTCTGATCGAAGATAGAGTATTTCCCGCCGATCTGTTCCCAGAGCTCCTCGCTGAAATGGGGGGCGCAGGGAGCGAGCAGGAGCAGGAGATCGTTTGTGCAGGCGCGCAGGAAAGTGACGTTTTTCTCCGCACCGCCTTCGTACTTGTAGAGGGCGTTGACGTATTCCATCAGCCTTGCCACGGCGGTATTGAAGGAGAAGTTTTCCATGTCGCGGGAAATGTTCTTGATCGCGTAGTTGCGCGCATAGTCAAGTTCTTTTTCTGCCGCGCCGAACGTCTCGTTGTGGGAAGCTTTCATATCGCGCACGCGAAGCACAAATCTCTCCACGCGGTCGAGGAATTTCGCCACCGACTTGATCCCGTCGTCGCTCCACGGGCCGCCTTCCGTGTAGGAGAAGCCGAACATCAGGTACATACGGAACACGTCTGCACCGTAAGCGGAAATATATTCGTCGGGGGAAACGACGTTGCCCTTGGATTTGGACATCCTGTTGCCGTCGGGCCCGAGAATGACGCCCTGATGAACGAGGGAGAGGAAGGGTTCGTCGAAGTTGAGGTATCCCATGTCGCGCAGGGCCTTGGTAAAGAACCTCGCGTACAGCAGGTGCATACAGGCGTGTTCCGCACCGCCGACGTATTTGTCCACGGGCAGCATTTTGTTGACGATCTCGGGATCGAAGGGCGCCTTGGAGTTGTGCGCATCCGCGTATCTGAGGTAGTACCAGCTGGAGCAGACGAAGGTATCCAGCGTATCAGGGTCGCGCAGCGCGTCGCCGCCGCAGTGCGGGCATTTGGTGTGCATGAATTCGTCGCACTTTGCGAGGGGGGATTTTCCGTCCGGTTTGAATTCCACGTTGTAGGGAAGTTTCACGGGCAGATCTTTATAAGGAACGGGAATAATGCCGCATTTCGGGCAATGGATGACGGGGATAGGTGCGCCCCAGTAACGCTGGCGGGAAACCAGCCAGTCGCGCAAGCGGTAGTTGACTTTGCGTTCGCCCTTGCCCATCTTTGCAAGATAGTTTGCGATCTCCGTGCGCGCCTCTTCGCCGAACCTGCCGTCGAATTGCAGGCTGTTCACGCAGATGCCGTCCTCACAGAACGGGAGAACGGTTTCCCCGTTTTTGTTTTCGATGACTTTCTGAATGGGCAGGCCGTATTTTTTTGCAAACGCGAAGTCGCGCTCGTCGTGGGCGGGAACGCCCATCACGGCGCCCGTGCCGTAAGAATAGAGGACGTAATCCGCCGCATAGATCGGCACTTTCTTCCCGTTGATGGGGTTGATGGCGTAATGGCCGATAAATACGCCCGTCTTTTCCCTTGCGGAGGAAAGGCGCTCTATCTCGTTTGTCTTGGCCGTTTCCGCGATGTATTTTTCCACCGCTTCGCGCTGCTCGTCGGAAACGAGCTTTTTCACCAGCGGGTGTTCGGGGGCGAGCACCACATAGGAAACGCCGAAAATCGTGTCGCAGCGGGTGGTGAACACGCGGAATTTGTCCCCGCTTTCGCATTCAAATTCGATCTCACAGCCGACGGATTTTCCGATCCAGTTGCGCTGCATGAGTTTTGTCTTTTCCGGCCAGTCGATCTTGTCCAATCCCTGCAGGAGTTCTTCCGCGTACTGCGTGATCTTGAAGAACCACTGGGTGAGGTCTTTTTTGATGACGGTGGTGCCGCAGCGTTCGCAGCAGCCGTCCACGACCTGTTCGTTCGCAAGGACGGTGTTGCAGCTTGGGCACCAGTTGACGGGCGCTTCCTTGCGGTAGGCGAGCCCGTTTTCATACAGTTTGAGGAACATCCACTGCGTCCACTTGTAGTAATCCTCTTCGCAGGTCTTTACTTCCGCGGACCAGTCGAACATGGCGCCCATCGCTTTGAGCTGGCGTTCCATCGTCTCGATGTTTTTCTCGGTAGAGTCCTTGGGGTGGATCTTTGTCTTTATGGCGTAGTTTTCCGCAGGCAGGCCGAATGCATCGAAGCCCATCGGCTGAAACACTTCATAGCCCTGCATCTTTTTAAAGCGGGCATAGCTGTCCGTAGGGCCGTAGTTATACCAGTGTCCGATGTGCAGTTTTGCGCCGGAAGGATAGGAGAACATTTCCAGAACATAGAATTTTTTGTCTATGTTCTTCTTGTTGAAGTTGTTTTCCTTGGTCTTTTCCCACCGCTGCTGCCATTTGCTTTCAACGGATTTCATGTCCATAAATCAAAAACCTCCGCAGGCTCAGAAGGAGCCTCATTTTTTCTTTGCAATTTGTCTGTAAACGAGATAAGTTGCCGGACCGACGATGGGAAGGAGAAGAATGACGATGTTCCAGGGGATCATCGCCTTCACGATTCCCATATCTTTCATCAGAAGGTAGATTGTCGCGATGGCAAGAATGTAATGCACCGCCAGAACGACGATCAGAGCGATCAGTAAAGGGAACGGCATAGAAATTACCTCATAATTATTCATTTCATTATAAAGTTTTTTCAGAATTTAGTCAAGTTAAGAGGCATATCCCGCCGAAAAATTTTATTTTTCGCCCGAAAAGGCGCCGCCCGCGTAAATAATTCGGATTTTTCGGCATACACTGAAAATATGGAAGCCATCAACATTTCGGACAAAGCGGAACATTGTCGTTACATTTCTTACGTTGCCGGAGCGCTTACGGCATTCAGGAGCGGAGACGCACGCGTGAGCTTCGAGGGGGACAGGGTCAGCTTTACCATGCAGGCGGAGAGCGGGGAGGCGGCTCTCCGGCGCATTGCAGAGGAGAAGATCGCGGACGTCCTCTGTATCGGGTATAAATACGAGGCGCTTGAAGGCGTCAGCCCTGCGGGCCTGGACGTGTCGGAACGGGAGATCCTCGTCTCCGCCGTCATCGCCGCCGATTTTATGCAGGACAAAAAGTACGTCCTGACAAAGCTCGCCGCCATCCGACAGCACTGCATCGACGGATTTTACGAATTCCGTATGCGCAGGCTGCGGGAAAAATGGCAGGAGATCGCCGCCTGTATTCCGCGTGCCTTTACGAGAGATCAGCTCTGCGCCTTTCTCGAATATCTGCACTCTTCCAGCAAGCGGCGCATCTTTCTCAAAGGGGGAGAGGTGTACGACGCGCGCTGCCGCCGCCTGCGCTATGCTTCGCTGCTTGCCGAGGGCAAGGACGAAAAGACGGTGCTCCGCGAGATCGTGCTCAGCGGCGCGGGAAAGGTGGAATGCCTCGGCTCCCTTTCTCCCGCACAGGAAAAATTCTTAAAGCAATATTATGCGGGAAGGGTCGCCTTTGCGGCAAGATAAAATATTTGATTTTTGTATCGGAAATCCGTTGACAAAAACGGGGAAAGAGATTACAATTTATATATAAATAAATCTGCATACGGGAAAGACAAGTAGACGGGCGATCGTAACTTTCAGAGAGCGGGGGCAAGGCTGAAACCCCTGCAGGAGGCCGCCGAGCCGAAACCGCTTTTTTTCGCAGGAGCATCCGTTGCTGAAAAACGGAAAGAGAGGCCGGGATCCCGGCAATTAAGGTGGAACCGCGCAAGTTATGCGTCCTTAAACAGTTTGTTTGAGGGCGCTTTTTATTTTTAATAACAGTCCGAAAAACGGAGGGTGTACCATGATCATTACATTGAAGGGCGGCGACAAAAAGGAATACGCCGCAGCAGTATCCTGCAAGCAGATCGCGCAGGACGTCAGCGAGGGACTTGCCCGCGCGGCGGTCGCCGCAAAGGTAAACGGGGCGCTTGTGGACCTTTCCCACGTCGTGGACGGCGACGCGGAAGTGGAGATCGTCACGCTGAAAGACAGGGAGGGGCTGCAGGTGTACCGCCATACGACGGCGCACGTCCTGGCACAGGCTGTCAAGACGATTTTCCCCACCAGCAAGCTCGCCATCGGGCCGACCATCGAAAACGGCTTCTATTATGACATCGACTTCCAGACTCCCATCACGCAGGAAGATCTGGGCAAGATCGAAGCGGAAATGCAGAAGATCATCAAGAGCAATCTGCCCATCGAGCGCTTTACTCTTTCCCGCGCGGACGCGATCAAGCTGATGACCAAGTATTCGGAAAAATACAAGGTGGAACTCATCAAAGATCTGCCCGCAGGAGAGGAGATCTCTTTCTACAAGCAGGGCAGCTTTACCGATCTGTGCCGCGGGCCGCACCTGCCTTCCACGGGCAAGATCAAGGCGTTCAAGCTGACGAGCATCGCGGGCGCATACTGGCGCGGAAACGAGAAAAACAAGATGCTCACCCGTATCTACGGCACGGCGTTTGCCAAAAAGGATGAAATGGACGCCTATTTCACCATGCTGGAAGAGGCGAAAAAGCGCGACCACATCAAACTCGGCAAAGAACTCGGCCTGTTTGCCTTCCTCAACGAGGGCAAGGGCTTCCCGTTCTTCCTGCCCAAGGGCATGATCCTCAAAAACACCCTCATCGATTACTGGCGCCAGATCCACACCCGCGAAGGATATGTGGAGGTGCAGACGCCGATCATCCTCA
Source organism: Candidatus Borkfalkia faecipullorum (assembly GCA_019114245.1). Taxonomy (GTDB): domain Bacteria; phylum Bacillota; class Clostridia; order Christensenellales; family Borkfalkiaceae; genus Borkfalkia; species Borkfalkia faecipullorum. Next base: position 4,951 of record DXFX01000084.1, read on the forward strand.
ACCGCAGCCTTTGGGAGACGTCCGGCCACTGGGATCACTATAAAGAAAATATGTACACGACGAAGATCGACGGCGAAGACTGCGCGATCAAGCCGATGAACTGCCCCGGCGGAATGCTCGTCTACAAGCTCAATCCGCACAGCTATAAGGATCTGCCTATCCGCATGGGCGAACTTGGCCTTGTGCACCGCCACGAAAAGAGCGGCCAGCTGCACGGCCTGATGCGCGTTCGCTGCTTCACGCAGGACGATGCGCACATCTTCATGCTCCCCGAACAGATCACGAGCGAGATCAAGGGCGTTGTGCGCATCATCGACGAGGTGTACACGCTGTTCGGGTTCAAGTACCACGTCGAACTCTCCACCCGTCCCGAGGACAGCATGGGCAGCGATGAGGATTGGGAACAGGCGACCAACGCGCTCCGCCTTGCTCTGGACGAACTCAATCTGCCTTACGTCGTAAACGAAGGGGACGGCGCTTTCTACGGCCCGAAGATCGACTTCCATCTGACCGACTCCATCGGCAGGACATGGCAGTGCGGCACCATCCAGCTCGACTTCCAGCTTCCGCAGAGGTTTGAGGCGGAATACACGGGCGAAGACGGACAGAAACACCGCCCGATCATGATCCACCGCGTCGTTTTCGGTTCTATCGAACGCTTTATCGGCATTCTCATCGAGCACTATGCGGGCAAATTCCCCGTATGGCTGGCGCCCGTGCAGGTCAAGATCCTGCCCGTGTCCGACAAATCTCTGGACTATGCGCTGGAAGTGGAAAAGGCGCTCAAAGAGCAGGGGATCCGCGTGGAGACGGACAGCCGCAACGAAAAGATCGGCTACAAGATCCGCGAAGCGCAGCTGGAAAAAGTGCCGTATATGCTGATCATCGGCGACAAGGAAAAGGAAGAAAAGACGGTTTCCGTGCGTATGCGCGAAAAGGGCGATGTCGGCGCCATGGCGCTTGCCGATTTTGCCGCCCGCGTCAAAAAGGAAAACGAAGAAAAGACCGTTTTCTGAAAAAATTAAAACAACGTATAAAAATTGTTTGACAAATCTGCCGATTTGTGGTATTCTGTATCGGTAAAGCAGAAGTTACTTCTCGCCTTGCGGCAATTACGTCGGCAAGTGCCAAACAAAATCCGATCGATCAGGCGCACTCTGTGCGTATTCTTTGGAATGTTTGAAAGCGGGACGTAACGATGCGGCCCGCTTTTCTATTTGTCCCGAGCAGGGAAATTTAACAAAAAGGACGGTTTATGGCAATTAAAGACCAGCATCAGGTGAACGGAGAGATCCGAGATCAGGAAGTGAGAGTGATCGGTTCGGACGGTCAGCAGCTCGGTATCATGAGCGCAAGAGAGGCTCTGCGCCTCGCCGAAGACAGCGATATGGATCTGGTGAAGATCTCGCCCACGGCAAATCCTCCCGTGTGCAAGATCATGGATTACGGCAAGTTCAAGTTTGAACAGGGCAAAAAGGAAAAGGAATCCAGGAAAAACCAGAAGATCGTTGAAGTGAAAGAGGTTCGCCTTTCCATGACCATCGATACGGGCGACATGAACGTCAAGTGCCGTCAGGCAACCAAGTTTTTGGAGGCCGGCAACAAGGTGATGGTATCCATCCGCCTGCGCGGCCGTCAGAATGCGCACGCATCCATGGGCGTTGACGTCATGAACGAGTTTTTCGAGATGCTGGGCGGCAAAGCCGTGATGGACAAAAAACCCGCAAACGAGGGGAGAAACATCACCATGCTCCTTTCGCCTGCAAAACAGTAACAGTCAATACAGTGCGGGCAGGTTTGCCTATAAGACAAGCCCGCGCTTGAATGAAAATAAATTCGGAGGAATACAAGTATGCCTAAACAGAAATCGCATAGCGGCTCGAAGAAGCGTTTCGACATTACGGGAAGCGGCAGAGTCAAGAGAGCGCAGTCCGGTAAAAACCACAAGACAGGTGCAAAACCCAGGAAGAGAAAGAGAAATCTCCGTCAGACGGCGTTTGTCAACGAAACGCAGGAGCTCACGGTGAAGAACCAGCTCATTCCGTATAAGAAATAAGGTATAAGGAGAAGAAGTTATGCGTATTAAAAGAGGTGTAAACGCTGTTAAAAAGCGCAGAAAGATTTTTAAACTGTCCAAGGGCTACTTCGGCTCCAAGAGCAAGTCTTACAGGATCGCCCGTGAAGCGGTGATGAAGTCGCTGATGTATGCTTACGTCGGCAGGAAGAACAGAAAGAGAGATTTCCGTCAGCTGTGGATCGCGCGTATCAACGCGGCGGCAAGGATCAACGGTCTTTCTTACAGCAAGTTCATGCACGGCCTGAAGGTTGCGGGCATCAATCTGAACAGAAAGGCACTTGCAGAGATCGCTGTCAGCGATGCAGCTGCGTTTGCGGCGCTCGCCGAAAAGGCGAAAGCGGCCATCGCTTAACCCGAATGATGAAAAAACCTTCTTTGCAACACAAGAAGGTTTTTTTGCATTTATAAAAATATGGTCATCACATCCAGGAGCAATCCGCTCGTCAAGAGCATCCTCGCCCTGCGCGACAAAAAAGCGCGCAGAGAGCGGGGTGAATACATCGCCGAAGGCATCAAACAGGTTCGGGAAGCCGTCGCCTGCGGGTGCAAAATTTCCTGCATCGTATATGCGGAAAGTTTTTCGGGGGAAAGGTTTTTACCCGATCTTGCACAGACCGTATCCGACAGCGTGTTTGAAAAACTTTCCGAAGAAGTTACGCCGCAGGGTGTGCTTGCGGTCATCAAAATTCCCGATACTTCCGTGCGCGCACCGCAGGGCAGATGCCTTCTTTTGGACGGCGTTTCCGATCCGGGAAATGTGGGGACCATTCTCCGCACGGCAAACGCGGCGGGCTATGAGGACGTGTACCTTCTCTCCTGCGCCGACCCGTTTTCGTCCAAATGCGTGCGCGCAAGCATGAGCGGCATCTTTTTCGTCCGTCTGCACATCGGCGGCAGCGAGGAGATCTTCCGTGCTCTGGAACATATTCCCATGCTCTGCGCGGATATGGACGGGGAAAACGTATTTGGTTTTCAGCCGCCCGAAAAATTCTGTCTCGTCATCGGCAACGAGGCGAACGGCGTCAGCGAACAGGTGCGAAAGATGTGTTCGCATACCGTAAAGATCCCCATGCGGGAAAGCTGCGAAAGTCTGAATGCGGGCGTTTCGGCAGGCATTCTGATGTATGTGCTCGCAGCGGCAGAACATCGTTAATCATACATTTTTAATCATAGAGGAGTAAAATCATGTCAGGACACAGCAAATGGCATAATATTCAGGCAAAAAAGGGCAAAGCGGACGCAGCGCGCGGCAGGATCTTTACCAAACTCGGAAGAGAGATCGCCGTAGCGGCAAAATCCAACCCCAATCCTGAAACAAACAGCAAACTTGCGGACGTGATCGCCAAGGCAAAGGCGAACAATATGCCCAACGACAACATTCAGCGCTGCATCAAAAAAGCGGCGGGCGAACTGGGCAACGCGACGTATGAAACGCTCGTCTACGAAGGCTACGGCGTGGGCGGTTCCGCACTCATCATCAGCACTCTTACGGACAACAAAAACCGCACGGCGGGCGACGTCCGTTCCACTCTTTCCAAATGCGGCGGCGAACTCGGCAACACGGGATGCGTTTCCTATATGTTCAGCAACAAGGGGTATCTCGTGGTGGAGAGGACTGTCGATCTGGACGAGGACACCATCACCGAATACGCCATCGAAGCGGGCGCGGACGACGTCGTCGTGCTGGACGATGCGTATGAGATCTATACCGATCCCGCGGCGTTTTCCAATGTCCGCAAATTTCTGGAAGAAAAGGGCGTTACCTTCCTCGAAGCGGATGTCCGCATGATCCCGCAGAACAAGGTGACCCTCAGCCCCGAACACACGCAGACTTTCTTAAAGCTTCTCGACAAGCTGGAAGAGCTGGACGACGTACAGGACGTCTACCACAACGTGGAACTTCCTGACGACGAAGAGGAAGAATAAGGGATTTGCAAAGTACTCTGCGTGTCATAAAACGCTGAAAAAGCGGAAAACAGGAGGAGTTATGACCGTCAAAGAAACCTGTCTGAAAGCAAAGGAGAATCTCACCGCCATCTCGCTTGCAAGCGAAGAGGACATGAACAAAATGCTGGCGGCTGCTGCCGCGGCCCTGCGCGAACAGGCGCCCCTGATCATTGCGGAAAACGCAAAGGACGTGCAAAACTGCACGCGCGGCGCACAGTTTGCCGACCGCCTGATGCTGGACGAAAAGAGGATCGACGGCATTGCGGAAGGGCTGGAACAGCTTATCAAGCTTCATTGTCCCGTCGGCGAAGTTCTGGAAGAGCGCACCCTGTACAACGGATTGCTGCTGCGGCGCGTGCGCGTTCCTTTGGGCGTGCTCGGCATCATTTATGAGGCGCGCCCCAACGTGACGGCGGATGCGATCGGGCTTTCCATCAAGAGCGGGAACGCCGTCGTCCTGCGCGGAAGCAAGGACGCCATTCTCTCCAACAGAGCGGTGACGAAGGTCATCAAGGACGCCATCCGCGCGGCAGGATATAATCCTGAATTTATCCAGCTGATCGAAGATACCACGCACGAGGGCGCCACGCAGTTTATGAGAATGAACGGGATCGTAGACGTGCTGATCCCGCGCGGCGGGGCGGGGCTCATCCGCAACGCCGTTGAAAACGCGACCGTGCCCGTCATCGAAACGGGGACGGGAAACTGCCACGTCTATTTTGAAAAGAGCGCCGACCTCTCCAAGGGCATTCCCATCCTCATCAACGCCAAGACGCAGAGGACTTCCGTCTGCAACGCCTGCGAAAGTCTGCTGCTGGATTCGGAGATCGCGGAAAAACACCTCGCACAGATCGTCTCGGCGCTGCGCGACAAAAACGTGGAAATTGTCGCGTGCGAAGAGTGCAGAAAAATCCTGCCCGATCTTGCCCCCGCCACGGAAGAAGATTACTACAAGGAGTACCTTGACCTGAAAATTTCCGTCAAAGTGGTACACGGCGTGGACGAGGCGATCGCGCACATCAACAAATACGGGACACACCACAGCGACAGCATCATCACCGAGGACAAAGCCGCGGCGGAAAAATTCCTGAATGAAGTGGACAGCGCGGCCGTGTACGTCAATGCGAGCACCCGCTTTACCGACGGATTCCAGTTCGGGCTGGGAGCGGAAATGGGGATCTCCACCCAAAAGCTCCATGCGCGCGGGCCGATGGGTCTGAAAGAGCTGACTTCCTATAAGTACCAGGTCGTCGGAAACGGTCAGATCAGAAACTGAAATTCTTTTTGCATAAAATCTTGTAAAGTGCAGATAATAAGAATGTCAGCAACGGCAAGGCAAAAAGAGTATCGGAAATACGTTTTTTAAAAGACAGAAATAAGAAAAATGTTTGCCATCTTAAGACGTTGCTTTCAAATAGAGTCTTGTTTTAAGAGGCAAACAAAAATTCCGATGCAGGTGCAGTCTGCGGTAGAAGGAAAAAATTTGCAGCAAAAAAACGAGATCAGAAATAAGAGGAAACGTGCGTACCGAGTATGTTTTCTCTTATTTTTTTATCTTTTCCTGGGAGAGCGGGCGAAAAAAATATTTTATCCAACTGTTTACATTTGAAAAATTTTATGGTAAAATAGGCGCAACTTAACAGGAGGTGTTTATGGCTCGAAGAAAAAGCGATGTTCAGAGAGCGGCGGAATCCGCGGTGAAAAAGACGCATCCCGCCACAATTTTTCTGGCGATCCTGTTCTTTCTGATCGGATGCGCCGGCGGCGTATTTGTTTCCATTCAGCTTACGAAAAACGATCAGTTCGATCTCAACGGAGAAAAAGTCATCCGTCTGGAAGAGGGAGCATCTTATACCGAACAGGGCGCAACGGTTGTCTCTTTCGGAAAAGATATTTCCGCCAAAGTGGTGTACGGAGGGGATGCGGAGTCCCTGAAAGGCTCTTTGGAAGAAGGGATCTATCAGATCGTCTATACGGTCGACGACCTGCGCTGGGGAGACTATCAGCGGGTGCGCGTGGTGATCGTGGGAGATCCCGAAGGCGCGGACGAGTTTGTCTCTTCCGTGGGAGAGGGGGTGTAAAGTATGGCAAATAAGAAATTTAGCCCCGCGCTCACGTTTTTCTGCTGTCTTTTGGCGCTCATCATCGGATTTATTGCCGCCTTTGCGCTCTATACATATCTCAAGCGTCCCGCGGGCGGAGACGTCTATGTCAGCGGCGATCTACAGATCCATTTTCTGGAACTCGGAAATGCAAATACAGGTGATTGTGTATACATTAAAGCTGGTGAAACGGATATTCTCATCGATGCAGGTTCACGTACCAACAGCGTCACCACCATCGATACATATTTACAGGAGCAGATGAAAGGAGACAGAACTCTCGAATATGTGATTGCTACACACGCACATCAGGATCATATTGCCTGTTTTGCGGGAGACGGTTCCAATGACAGTTTGTTTAGTCTGTACGACTGTGCAACGATCATTGATTTTCCGCAGACTGCAGCGACCACGAGTGTTTATGGACGGTATATCACACAGCGCGATTCAGAAGTTGAGGCAGGTGCTACGCACTATACGGCGCTGCAATGTTATAATCAGACAGACGGAGCGCAGAGGGTTTACGAACTTTCTGACGGGATCACAATGGAAATTCTATATCACGATTTTTATGAGGAATATCCCGGAGATGAAAATAATTGCTCTGTCTGTGTGATGATCACACAAGGGGACAATCATTTTCTCTTGACGGGAGATCTGGAGGCAGAGGGGGAAGAATCCCTTGTAAAAAACAATCCTGATCTTCCCAAGGTGAAACTGTTCAAAGCAGGTCACCACGGTTCATATACGGCATCCAGTGACGTGCTTTTGGACAAGATTCAGCCAGAGATTGTCTGTGTATGCTGCTGTGCAGGAAACGTTGAATACTTGAATGAGGCGACAAGTGCAGAAGATCTTTTACATTCTTTCCCTGCGCAGGAAGCAATCGACCGTATAGCAAAATGGACAGAGCAAGTATATGTAACCACGCTCGGTACGATTGAGTTTGACGAAAAAGAGGGTAAATATGTAAATACCGGTTTTTTGTCAATGAACGGCAACATTGTCGTTACCTCCAACAGGCAGGGCGTGGAAGTGAATTGTTCCAACAACAATACTCTTCTGAAAGATACGGCTTGGTTTATCGAGAACAGAAAGATGCCTTCGGTATGGGCTTCGTAAATTCAGTAAAAAAAAGAGGCGGATATAAGCAATTATAATGGCTATATCCGTCTTTTTTTTGTAAAAAATATTTGCCTTAAATTCAAAAAAGTATTAAAATAGTACAGATAGAGATACAAAGGTTCAGGAGACATTATTTTGATACGAAACGATTTGAGAAACGTGGCGATCATCGCGCACGTTGACCACGGCAAAACGACGCTTGTGGATCAGATGCTCAAACAGAGCGGAACATTCAGAGAGAATCAGGTGGTGGAGGAGCGCGTGATGGATTCCAACGCCATCGAGCGCGAACGCGGCATCACCATCCTTGCAAAAAACACTTCCGTGCATTATCACGGCGTGAAGATCAACATTATCGACACGCCGGGACACGCCGATTTCGGCGGCGAGGTGGAACGCGTTCTGAAAATGGTGAACGGCGTTCTGCTCCTTGTGGACGCGGCGGAAGGCCCCATGCCGCAGACGCGCTTTGTCATGCAGAAAGCGCTGGAACTCAATCATAAACTCATCATCGTCGTCAACAAGATCGACCGTCCGGACGCGCGCATCGAAGAGGTAGAAAACGAGATCCTGGATCTGCTCATCGATCTCAACGCAAACGACGACCAGATCGATTCGCCCATTTTGTTCTGTTCGGGCAGGGCGGGAACCGCCTCCCTGTACGCGGACAAGCCGGGCAAAGACCTCACGCCGCTCTTCGATACCATCCTCAATCACATCCCGCCCATGGAAGTGGATGAAACCGCGCCTATGCAGCTGCTCGTCTCTTCCATCGACTACAACGACTATGTCGGCAGGATCGGGATCGGCAGGATCGAGCGCGGCACGGTCAAGGCAAACCAGGAAGTGGCGATCTGCAACCACAACATTCCTTCCCTCAACAAGCGCGGAAAACTCGTCAATCTGTACCAGATCGAGGGACTTTCCCGCGTGGCCGTTCAGGAAGCAAAGGCGGGCGATATCGTCTGCTTTTCCGGTCTGGAAGGCATCAACATCGGCGACACCGTCTGCTCTACGGAAAAGGTGGAAGCCGTCCCGTTTGTCAAGATCAGCGAGCCGACGGTGGAAATGACTTTCTCCGTCAACGACAGTCCGTTTGCGGGCAAGGAGGGCAAGTTTGTCACCTCCCGCCATCTGCGCGAAAGGTTGTACCGCGAACTGCTCAGAGACGTTTCCCTGAAAGTGGAAGATACCGATTCCGCCGAATCCTTCAAGGTGAGCGGCCGCGGTGAAATGCACCTCTCCATCCTCATCGAAACCATGCGCCGCGAGGGGTATGAATTCCAGGTGAGCACCCCGAAGGTCCTGTATAAGACGTACGACGGAAAGCTGTACGAACCTGTGGAACGCCTGATCGTGGACGTCCCGAACGACGGCACGGGCGCCGTGTTCCAGAGCATGGGCGAACGCAAGGGCGAACTCGTTCACATGAGCGCGATCGGTTCGCGCGTGCGCCTCGAATTTCTCATTCCTGCGCGCGGCCTGTTCGGATATAAGAGCGAATTCCTCACCCAGACCAAGGGCGAGGGCGTGATGAACTCCATATTCTTTGAATATCAGCCGTACAAAGGGGATATCAAACGCAGAGATACGGGTTCTCTGGTCGCCTTTGAATCGGGTGAAGCGGTCACCTACGGGCTGTTCAACGCACAGGACCGCGGCGTGCTGTTTATCGAACCCGGTACGCAGGTCTACGAGGGCATGGTCGTCGGCGTTTCTCCCAAAACGGAGGACATCAACGTCAACGTCTGCAAGAAAAAGCACATGACCAACACCCGCGCGGCGGGCAGCGACGACGCAATGCGCCTGAATACTCCCAAGAAGATGAGCCTGGAAGAATGCCTCGAATTCCTCAACGACGACGAACTTCTGGAAGTCACTCCCGTTTCCCTGAGGATCCGCAAGCGCATTCTCGACAGCGAATTGCGCGCCAAGGCGAGGGCGAAGGAAAAGAAGGCATAAAAGCCGCACCAAAACGCATACAATATTCCCGACGATGTTCTATCGGAGGGAATATTTTTTTATGGAAGAAAAGGTTCAGACGGCGCTCATCGAACAGCAGAAAAAGATCACCATGACGGGCGTGGAGAGCGTGGATTCCTTCACGGAAAAGCAGATCACACTCTCTGTCTGCGGCGGAAGGGCGGTCATTGCGGGCGAGGGGCTGAAGATAATTTCCTTTTCCCAGTCGGGCGGCGGATTTTGCGCCACGGGAAAAATCAGCGGCGTACAGTTTACGGAAAAGCGGCAAAAAATTTCCAAAAGGCTGTTCGGCTGATGGGGCAGATCTGGCACGTGCTCGCCTGCCTTTCCGCAGGCCTCGTTGCAGGAGCCCTATGCGAGCCTCTCTCTGCCATTTTCTTCCTGACTCGCAGTAAGGCCGTAAAAATCGCCGCAGACGTGCTGTGCGGCATCGTAACAGCGCTTGTCTTTGTGCTTATTTTTACCGCCTTTGCCTTGCCCGACCTGCGCCCGTATATGCTTTTTTTCTGCGGCGCGGGTTTTTGGTTGTGGAGGAGAAGTTTTCACAGAATACTTGCCTTTTTTGCAAATAAGCTGTATAATAAATACAGGAGCAGTTGCAAAAGAATTTGGTTGCGGCTGTCGCGGAAATTATGCAGGAAGAAAAATTCAAAAAACTTGTCATAGGTTCTACGGTCGCAGCAGTGATCCTCTTGTGCTTTTTGCTCATTTTTCTCATCGGCCAGCTCATCTCTATCTCTTCCAGAAAGAGCAGGGAAGAAGAGCTTCTGCGCCAGATCGAGGAATACGAGCAATACATAGAAACGGCAAAGAGCGACTGCGAAGTGTATCAGGGGCGCATCTGGCTGGAAATTGCCGTGCGGGAATTGCTTGCCCTGCGCGGTGAAAACGCGGATACGGATACGGCGTCCGTCGCCCTGTCTGTGCCCTCTGAGATCGGAGTTTTTTGACAATGAAATATTCTGTGATCGATATCGGATCAAATTCCGTCCGCCTGCTGTTGTGGGCGGACGGTTGTTCTCTCGATAAAAAAATATATACCACGCGCCTGGGGGAAGGGATCGCCTTTTCTCCCGTGTTGCGCGAAGATGCCATGCAGCGCACGGCGGAAGCGATAGGGATGTGTTTGCAGGAAGCGAAACGCTTCGGCGCTGACAGGGTGTATGCCTTTGCCACTGCGGCCGTACGCAGCGCTGAAAACGGAAAGCAGTTTGTCCAAACTGTTTTCGGGCGTTTCGGCATTCAGATTGACGTCCTCAGCGGCGAAAAGGAGGCGGAACTCGGGATGCTCGGCGCCCTGGAAGGCAGGGACGGCGGCATCGTGGATGTGGGCGGCGCCAGCACGGAAGTCACCGTGGGAAAGGGCGGAAAAATCATCTACGCCGTCAGCGCGGACGTAGGCGCCGTGCGCCTCAAAGACGCCTGCGGCGAAAATGTGCAGGCGCTGGAAAAATACATTGCCGAAAAGATCGCCGTGTACGGGGACATTCCCAAGACGGATTTTTACGGCATCGGCGGAACGGCAACCTCTCTTGCCGCCCTCGAATATGAAGTGGAACCGTACGATCCCGCCCGCACGCACGGCGCCGTGCTCACGACGCAATGTATCCGCGGCTGGGCGCTGAAACTATTGTCTCTTTCCCAGGAAGAGCGGCTGGCTTTGAAGGGCATGGACAAACGCCGTGCGGACATTTTAGGCGGCGGCGCTCTGCTCTTGTCCTCCGTTCTGGAAAAGATGGGCGCGGAAAAACTTACTGTCAGCGAAAAGGACAATCTGGAAGGGTACCTTCTGGAAAAGCGCAGGGAGGCGGAATCATGAACAGATTTATAGAAAAGACCTTCCGCATTGTCGATCTCGTACTGTCTTTTGTCCTCGCCTGCACGGTCGTCTATCTCGGCTTTGTATGGTATTGGCAGAGCTATAACGCCGTTGTCCTCGCCATTCTGCTCGTGCTGGGCGGCATTTTTTCCTCATTTGTCTGCAAGACCTTTCACGAACTCGGACATATCCTGTTCGGGCTATGCTGCGGATTCCGCTTTAATTCCGTGCGCATCGGGTTCATGAACATCGCCCGCAGGGACGGAAAACTGCGCGTCTCGTTCAGCGCCTTGCCCGAATCCATTGCGGGAGCGACGGAAATGCTCCCCAAGCACGCGAACAACCTGTATTCGGGATTTCTCGCCACCGTTTCGGGCGGACTTGTCTTTTCCTTTCTCATACTCGTAGCCTGCGCCGTGACGCTGAGCCTTTTCCGCATTGTCCCGTTTGCCGCTTATATTCTTGTATGCACGGGACTGCCGTACGCCTTTCATCTCTTTTTCTACAACGTTCTTCCCTTCAACGACGACAATCTCGACACGGACGGAGGGATGCTCCGCGGACTCATCAAAAAAGAGGCTTCCTATCTCACGGCGGTCAACATTCTTGCCATCGAGGGATACCTTTACCAGGGACAGACGCCCGCGCAGATCGACAAAGAGCTGTATTTCGGGCTTCCTCAGCTGCCCGAGGATGACGTAAATTTTATCATCCTGACGAGTTACCGTCTGATGTACTATCTCGACAGCGGAGACGTCGATTCCGCCATAAAGGCGAGCGACCGCCTGGAAGGGCTGACAGAATACATTCCGAAGTTTTACAGCAACGAGATCATGACGGACGTGCTGTTTTGCACCTGCTCCCTGAAAGGGGACGAGGAGGCCGCCAGAGAACTGTATAAACAGCTGAAACAGTATCTGTTTGGCGAAAAGACGCTGCAGACCTACCGCACCTGTGCGGCCTACGAACTGTACGTCAACCGCGACAAAATGGCGGCGCTCCATGCGCTCAGCGACGCGCAGAAATGCGCCGAAGAGTGCGATATCGAGGGTTTGCGCAAATTTGAACGCAAACTGATCTCCTGCCTGCGTGCGGACATCGATCAACTTCAATGATGAATTGTCAAACTAAGTGCAACACTTGATAAGATTTTGTTCAAACAAATTTTGTGGTGTTTGGAAATGTAAAACCTTTTTGGGCCTGGCGTTTAAAAGCGCCAGGTTCTTTTTTAATGTGGCAGGGCTTACTCTTGACAGA
>DXFX01000085.1 GCA_019114245.1 Candidatus Borkfalkia faecipullorum
TTATTCCCATCCGAGAAGAACTTTTCCGCTGTCTGAAAGAGCGGCAAATCATTCCGCGCATCTGTGACAGCATCGAACAGGTCGGAGATGTCGACGTTCTCATCGTACTCGGCGGCGACGGGACCATCCTCAGGGCTGCGCTCGACGCGGGCAGGCGGGGGATCCGCCTTCTTGGGATCAATGCGGGCACGCTCGGATTTCTTTCCGAATTTGAGGGCGAGCAGGTCAAGGAAGCCGTCGATCTTCTTTGCGGAGAGTTTGAAACGGAAAAGAGGAGCGTCTTACAGGTCGATATCGGCACAAAGACGTATTACGCCCTCAACGACGCCGTCTTTCAGAGGAGCTACAACCCCTCGGCGGACGACAACGTGGTGGATATTCACGTCAGGATCGACGGGAAGGTCGTGGACAACTTTATCGGCGACGGAGTGATCGTCAGTACGCCGACGGGTTCCACCGCCTACTCTCTGTCGGCGGGCGGTTCCATCCTGACTCCAGGGATCGCGGCGTTTATTCTCACGCCCGTGTGTGCGCATTCCCTGCACAACCGTCCCATCGTCTATGCCGATTCGAGCAAGCTGGAGATCCGTGCCGAGGAAGGACCGGGGCTTTCCCTGTATTGCGACGGGCGGTTTGAATGTACCTTAAAGGCGCAGGACACGGCAACGCTGAAAAAAGCGGAGTTCTGCGTAGAATTTATCAAGAGAAAGGACAGCAACTTTTTTGACAAATTGCTGTTAAAACTGACTAAATGGAGCAAATAATACTATGAGGAGCGGAAGACAAGCAGTAATTTTGGAGATCATTTCTTCCATGGAGATAGAAACGCAGGAAGAGCTTTGTGCGGAACTCACCAAGCGCAACTACAACGTAACGCAGGCGACGGTTTCCAGGGACATCAAGGAACTCAGGCTCTTTAAAGTGGCGGGCGTGGAAAAAAAGTACAGATACGCCTACATTGACGACGGCAACAACAAGATCTCTCCAAAGATGCACAACCTTTTCAGGGAATGCGTTCTCACCATGCGCCCCGCGATGAACCAGGTCGTCATCAAGACGCTGCGCGGCAACGGGAGCAATGCGGGCATGATCGTGGACAAGGTTAACCTTCCCGAAATCGTCGGAACGCTTGCGGGCGACGATACTCTCCTGATCGTTACGGAAAGTGTGGAGGCGGCTAAAATCGTCGTAGAAAAACTCAGCGAATTTTTAAAGTGATATGCTTTGCAGACTGACGATCAAAAACGTTGCGCTGATCGAGTGCGCGGAAATAGAATTCGGAAAGGGGCTGAACGTCCTTTCCGGTGAAACGGGTTCGGGAAAATCGGTGATCCTGGACAGCATCAACTTCGTTCTCGGCGCCAAGGCGGACAAATCGATGATCCGCCACGGGGAAAAAGAATGCAGCGTTGAGGCCGTTTTTCTTCCTCTGAAAGACAACCCTGTCTTTCAGGTGTTGCAGGAACTTGAAATCGATCCCGATGAAGAGATCATCATTTTCAGAAAATACACGTCGGACGGCCGCAGCGTCATCAAGGTGAACGGGTGCAGCGTCAATGCGACCATGCTCCGCAAGATCACGTCCAATCTCGTGGACGTGCACGGGCAGAGCGAGCATTTTTACCTGCTCAGCGAAGCCAATCAGCTTGCCTTGCTCGACAAAGCGGCGGGGCAGCCCCTTGCGCAGGCAAAGGAAAAGCTTTCCGCGCTCCTTGCGCAGAACAGGGAGATCCGTCACAAGCTTTCCTCCCTCGGCGGGGATGAGGCTTCCCGCGGCAGACGGCTGGATATTTTGAAGTTTCAGCTGGACGAGATCGACAATGCCTCCCTCAAAGAGGGGGAGGAGGAACAGCTCCTTGCCAAGAGGCTGTTTTTCAACAATATAGAAAAGATCATGCGCTGTATCGGCGAAGCGGCGCAGATGATGGGAGAGGAAGGCGGCGCCGTCGATGCCCTGAACGGGGCAAAGCGCTCTCTTTCCGAGATCTCCGCTCTGGACAAGGAATATGCGGCCCTTTGCGATCGGGTAGAGAGCCTGGCGCTGGAGGCGGAAGACGTCGCGGAGAGTTTGCGCAGCGTTTCGGAAGATCTCGTTTACGACGAGAATGCCGCTAACGAGGCGGAAGAACGCCTGGATCTGATCAAATCCCTGAAAAAGAAATACGGCGCCACAACGCAGAAGATCTTTGCCTATCGCGATTCGATCGCCGAAGAGTACGATCTCCTATCCCATTGCGACGAAGAGTTTTCCAAACTCAGCGCGCAGCTTTCGGAGAATCTTTCCAAAGTTTATCAGCTTTGCAGGGAGATCACCGATCTTCGGGAAAAGGCTGCAAAAGAATTTTGCGGCAGAGTGGAAAAAGAACTGAAGACGCTGAATATCAAAAACGCGGAATTTTGCGCGGAATTTGATCCGTACACGCAGGAAGATGCCGCCCATGCCACGTCAGACGGGCTGGACAAAATGAGATTTCTCTTTTCTGCCAACGCGGGCGAACCGTTAAAGCCCCTCAACAAGGTGATCAGCGGCGGCGAAATGAGCAGGCTCATGCTCGCCATCAAGACTAAAATGTCCGACATCAACTGGATCTCCACCTATCTCTTCGACGAGATCGACGCGGGGATCAGCGGCAATACGGCCAAGACAGTGGCGGAAAAGTTTGCGGACATCGCAAAGGACAAACAGATCCTCGCCGTTTCCCACCTGGCGCAGATCTCGGCCATGGCCGATCAAAATTACCTCATTTCCAAGTCCGAACGGGACGGAAAAACCCTGACGGAGATCCGGTCTTTGGACGAGGAGGGGAAACGCGCGGAGCTTGTGCGCCTTCTCGGCGGGAACGAGCACAGCGATGCGGCAAAGTCCCTTGCCGACGAACTTTTGCAAAATTGCAGGAACTACAAAAAAATCGGATAAGGAAAGCCTCCCATTTCTGGGAGGTTTTTTCAGGGTAAAATTTCTCTGTATATTTCGGCTGTCTCTTACACAAAGTAAGGGCAGTACGTTATACGGAGGGACTCATGCAAAAATTTTTTCATAAAATTCGCGCAGTCATGATTGTTATAGGGCTGCTGCTCGTCGTCGCGGCGTCTTCGCTGAGCGTTTCGGCGCAGTCTTTGGAAGTATATGTGGGAGGAATGCCCGCCGGTTTCACGATGGGGCTCGGCGGTGCGCAAATTGTAGGCGTCTGTGAGATCCTCACGGAAGAGGGCGTCAGCTGTCCTGCAAAGGAGGCGCAGCTGGATGTCGGGGACATTATCCTGACCTACGGCGGCGTGCGGATCGACAGCGCGGCAGACATCGACAGAGCGCTGTCTGCAAACGGGGGCAAGGATGCGGAGATCTGCGTTCGCAGAGATGAGGAGCAATTCAGTAAAAAAATCACGCCCGTAAAAGATCTTTCCTGCGGAAAATATAAGCTTGGCGTTCTGATCAGGGACAGCGTTTCGGGGATCGGTACGGTCACGTATATTGAAAAAGGATCGCGTCGGTTCGGCTCTCTCGGCCATGCGGTTTCCGACGAGAGAGGGGAAAAACTTGCCCTGCAAAAGGGTACGATCTACGCGTGCAGTATCGTCAACGTCATTCGCGGAGAGCGGGGCAGAGCGGGAGAACTGAAGGGGCTTTTTATCAACGAGCGCGGCATTGCGTCGGCCGACAGGAATTGTGAGACGGGAATTTACGGCAATTTTACAAATGGATACGATCTGTCCAAACGGCCGCTTGTGGAAACAAGTACGAACGCAGTCCCGGGGAAGGCGGTCATTTATTCCACGATCGACGGAACGGAACCCAAGGAATATGCTGTCAGTATCGTGAAAGTGGATACGATCAACAGCAAAAACAAGAATTTTGTCCTGAAAGTTACGGATGAGGCGCTTTTAAAGAGTACTGGCGGAATTGTGCAGGGGATGAGCGGAAGTCCCATCCTGCAAAACGGAAAACTCATCGGCGCGGTAACGCACGTATTTTTAAACGATCCTTCCAGAGGGTACGGGATTTCTATTTCCAATATGCTGGGAAACTGATTTAATTCGATCAAAAAAAGCAAGGCGCGGAGCCTTGCTTTTTTTGCATGAACACTTTTCAAAGCTCTGAAAATATGTTATAATGCAGAAGGAGGGGATTATGCGTACTTTTTTGGTCGTGATAGACAGTTTCGGGATCGGGGCCATGCCCGATGCGGCAGAATTCGGAGATGAGGGCTCGGACACGTACGGAAACATTGTTCGGGAAACAGGGCTCGTTTTGCCCAATCTCGTTTCCTACGGATTAAACAACATCGACGGCGTGGCAAAAGTTTTTCCGAACGGAAACAAACTGGAAGGGATTCAAAATCCCATCGGGGCGTATGCCAGGCTTTCCGAAAAGACGCACGCGAAGGATACAACTGCGGGACATTACGAAATGGCCGGCCTTGTCCTTGCGCATCCGTTTCGTGTTTTTCCAAACGCTTTTCCCGAAAATGTTGTCAAAATGATAGAAAACGCTGCGGGTGTACAGTTTATGGGCAACGAAGTGGCCTCCGGCACGGAGATCATCCAGCGACTGGGGGAGGAGCACTTAAAAACGGCGCGTCCCATTCTTTACACCTCGCAGGATTCTGTCCTGCAGATCGCGGCGGACACTTCCGTCATCCCTTTGCAGAGATTGTATGAGATCTGTGAAAAAGTTCGCGCCGTCATGACGGGAGAATTTGCCGTCGGACGAGTGATCGCGCGGCCCTTTGTCCATGCAAACGGAAAGTTTACCAGAACGGAGGACAGAAAGGATTACGCTCTCGAACCTCCTGGGGAAACGCTCCTCGACAGGCTGTATCAAAAGGGAGTGCGCGTGGTTTCCGTGGGCAAGATCGCCGATATTTTCTGCGGTCGGGGAATTTCGGAAAGCCACCACACGGGAAACAATGAAGAAGGGCTGGAGGTTTTGCTTCAGCTGTCCGAGACGCTGTCGGACGGATTTGTCTTTGTCAATCTCGTCGATACGGATATGCTGTACGGCCATCGCAACAATGTCCTCGGATACGCGCAGGCTTTAAAAGAAATCGACGAAAAATTAGATATTGTTTATAAAAATTTACAATCGGACGATCTTCTGCTGATCACCGCGGACCACGGGTGCGATCCCACCACGCCGTCCACCGATCATTCGAGGGAGTATGTCCCTCTTCTGATTCTCGGTGAAAAGATCGGGCCGAAAAATTTGGGTACCGTCAGGGGATTCGACTGTATAGCCGATCTGATCGCCGTGCGGTACGGTTTACAGAAAAACAGCGAACTTTATCAGAAACTCAGCGGAGGCGCAAAGTGATGGAAGAATACGGTTTGCAAAACAAAGCGCAGGAAATTGCGGAAAAAATCAGTGGGGTGGAAACGCCCGTTCTCGGTTTTGTTCTGGGAAGCGGCTGGGGCGGCGTCGTGGAGGCTCTGCAAGATTGCAGGCGCTTTGCCTATAAAGAGATCGGGCTCAGCGAATGCGGGGTTGCGGGTCATGCGGGCAATCTGGTATTCGGGAAGCTTTGCAATGTCCCTGTCGTGATCCAACAGGGCAGATTTCACCTGTACGAGGGGCGAGAGGTTTTTGAAACGGTCCTTCCCATTGCGGTCATGAAAGAGCTGGGTGTGCGCTCCGTCGTTCTGACAAATGCGGCAGGAGGACTGAATCCGTCTTTTCAGGTGGGCGATCTGATGTTTTTGACCGATCATATCAACTTCTCGGGGAAAAATCCCTTGACAGGACTGCATCCGACAGACAAATATCCTGTTTTTGTCGATATGACAAAGGTTTACGATGCTGAAATGACAAATCTGCTTGCGCTTGCGGCAGAAAGGGCGGGTGTGAGGAGCCAAAGGGGCGTCTATATGCAGGTCCCCGGGCCGTCTTTTGAAACGCCCGCCGAGATACTCGCTTTTCAGAAGCTCGGCGCGGATGCCGTGGGGATGAGTACGGTCTGCGAGGCGATTTTTGCAAGATACCTCCATCTGCGTGTTGCGGGAATGTCCTGTATTACAAATCTTGGCGCGGGAATGGAAGAAAAGGAGATCCGCCACGAGGATGTCCTGCAGCAATCTCTGCAAAGAGAAAAAAAATTCTGTGCGCTTTTGCAGGAATTTGCGAAAATATATTCGTGACAAGAAAGCCGCGCATAAAAAAATCATCTTTACAAACAATAAGAGCATAACGACGGAAAGGAGGACTTTCTATGAAAAAAGTTATGCTCTTATTTTTTATTCTGGCGCTTTTATGTTCTGCTTTGTTTGCAGTTCCTGTCAGTGCGCAGACGATGGAGCTTGCAAAAAATTGTAAGGCGGCGTATCTGTGCGACGCAAAGAGCGGAGAGGTTGTCTATGCAAGAAACGAGACGGCGCATATGCCCATCGCGAGTATGTGCAAGATCATGACGTTGCTTCTCTGTTTTGAGGCGGAGGAGGAGGGAAAAATCTCCTTTGATGATACGGTGTGTGTCAGCGATCGGGCGGCAGGCATGGGTGGTTCGCAGGTGTTTTTGGAAGCAGGCGGAACATATCCCGTAAAAGATCTGATCGAGAGCATCTGTATTGCTTCCGCGAACGATTCCTGCGTTGCGATGGCGGAAACTATTTGCGGGAGCGAGGAGCTTTTCGTCAAAAAGATGAATGAACGCGCGGACGAACTCGGGATGAAAGACACTTCCTTTTCCGACTGTACGGGATTGCCGAAAGAAGGGCAGTACTCCTGTGCGCGCGACGTGGCGGTAATGCTGCGGGAGCTTTTGACAAAAGAGGCGTATTATGCTTTCAGTAAGATCTGGATGGATGAAATGCACCACAGCGGGGGTAGAGTGACGCAGATGGCAAACACGAACAAACTGATCAGAAATTATCAGGGGTGCGATTCAGGAAAGACAGGGTATACGTCGGAGGCGGGATTTTGTCTTGCGGCGTCTGCCATGCGCGGCGGAATGCGCGTCGTGTCTGTTGTGATAGGAGCTGCTGACAGCAAAACGCGGTTTGACGGCGTGAGCGAAATGTTCGATTACGCGTTTGCAAATTATACCAGCAAATGTGTTCTGGAAGAAAAAGTGTTGCAGGATTTCAGGTGTGAAGTCAAGGGCGGAAAACTAAGCGAGATCTCTGTCATTCCCGCACGGGCAAGTTATCTGTTCGGAAAGAAAGGGGCAGAAGATAAAATCCAGCTGGAATACAATGTGCAGCCCGTCAAGGCGCCCGTACAGATCGGTGAAAAAGTGGGCGAAATGATCGTCTACAAAAACGGAGTGGAAAGTGACAGGGTAGATCTGCTCGCCAACGAAACTTCCTTGAAGAGAGGCTATTTTGACGGCATTCGCGAAATTGCGCAAGATTGGACGCTGTAAAAAACGTCTCAACCACAAATATTTTTATATTTGCGAAGTACTATGCCAGACATAATTCAATGATAATTGCGGTTTTGATTTCGGTATTCCTCCTTCTTTTTCCGATTTTCCTGACAGTAAATATTTACACGGATCTGGAAAAAAAGAGAATCTGGTTTTCGCTGTATGTACTGCACGGAATAAAAATTTACGGCGGATATGTTTCCATGTACGGCGAGGGACTTGCCTTTCACCTTACCAAAAACAAGGCAGTCCTTCTGCCGTTCAAGGAACTCATCAATGCGCCGAACAAATTTAAGATCACGCGCGGTTTTTCCGTGATCGCCTTCAACTATGTTGCCGAGCTCGGGTCCGAACTCGGACAAAACATGGTTCTTGCGGCGGCTTTGCTCAGAATCGCTTCCGATCTTTTCGGCGTCTATCTGATTTCAAAAAGACAATGCGACGCATACAAGGGCGATATTTATTTCAGGCTCGGGTGGAACAATTTTAAAATCAGCCTGCGCGCGATCCTCGCCTTCAACGTGTTGTTGCTTTTTGTTGCTGCGGTAAAAATCTTTTTACAAAAAATATTGGAGTGGAGTGTTCATGAAAGAAAGAGCAAACAAAAAAGTAAATGAGCTTGTGGAAAGTTCGATGGACAGGCTCAATAAATTGGCGGATGTAAATACCGTCATCGGCACCCCGATCGTGACGGCCAGCGGGTGCCAGGTCATTCCCGTTTCCAAAATAACCGTCGGTTACTTGTCGGGCGGGAGCGATCTCGGGGAAACAAAGGTCGTCAAAGAAGATGAAAGCGTTCCCTTTGCGGGCGGGAGCGGCGCCGTTGTCACCATGAAACCTGCGGGATTTCTCATCGATGACGGGAACGGCTGCCGATATATCCATGCGGGGGAAGACCCCGTGGACAATCTCATAGACAAAGCGTCCGATTTTTTAAAGGGATTTCAGAGGACATGAAACTGAAAGCATTCTGTATCTGCGCGGCGCTTTTATTAAGCATTCTGCTTCCCGTGCAAATTCTGCCTTCCTTTGCGGCCGAACCGTCGGCAGGAGAAGCTGCCCTTGAAGTGGAGAGCGGTCGCCTGCTGTATGCCAAAAACGAGAGAGAACAGATGCCGATGGCAAGCACCACAAAAATTATGACTGCACTCCTTGTGATCGAGGAGTGCAGTTTGGACGATGTCGTCACCATTCCCGCACAGGCGGCCGGCGTGGAGGGTTCGAGCATCTATTTGCAGGAAGGAGAAAAGATGACGGTGCGCGATCTGCTGTACGGACTGATGCTTCGATCCGGCAATGACTGTGCCGTGGCGCTGGCTCTGCATCACAGTAATACTTTGGACGCCTTTTGCAAGCGCATGAACGAAAGAGCAAACGAGCTCGGCGCATTTGACACACATTTTTCCAATCCGCACGGCTTACCCGCAAAAGGGCATTTTACCACGGCGCACGATCTTGCCGTCATTGCCGCATATGCTTTGAAAAATCCCGTCTTTTCGCAAATCGTTTCCGCGCATACCTATACCATACCCGACGGCGGGTGCGGCTACGCGCGATTTTTGCAGAATAAAAATAAAATGCTATGTCAGTATGAGGGAGCGGACGGCGTAAAAACAGGGTACACAAAGGAAGCGGGCAGATGTCTTGTTTCTTCCGCGACGAGAGACGGGATGCGAATCGTCTGCGTCGTTTTGGACAGCCCTGATATGTACAACAGAAGCGGGGAATTGCTGGACAAATGCTTTTCAGAATATAAACTTTATAAATTGTTCGACAGTAATGAATATATTGTTGAACTAAATACGGATGTCCCCGAAAAAACCTGTAAATGCCGTGCTGAAAAAGACTTTGTTTATCCGTTGAGGGAAGAGGAACTTGCCTCTGTCCGCACGGAGGAAGATTTGCCCGAGCGGCTCGTGCTCCCCGTGCAGGAGGGAGATGAGGCAGGAAATTTAAAGATATATCTGAAAAATCAGTTGATTTTTTCGCAGAAAATCGTTAGTATAGAGAGGAAAGAAAAGAGCTTTCTCGACATTTTGCGCGAGATAGGAAAGAGGAACGGATTAGTATGCGGATCAACAAATTTCTTGCAGAATGCGGCGTTGCAAGCAGGCGCGCCTGCGACAAACTGATTGAAAGCGGCGCTGTGCTTGTCAACGGTAAAAAAGCGGCGATAGGCGACGATGTTTCCGAAAAAGACGAGATCACCGTGGACGGGCAGCCCGTAAAGAGAAAACTCGTACACAGCTATTATATCATGAACAAGCCAAAGGGGTATGTTTGCACCGTGAAAGATGACAAGGACAGAAAGACGGTGATGTCCCTGCTTCCCGAAGGGGCGGGCAGGGTTTATCCCGTGGGACGGCTGGATTACGACACGGAAGGCCTGCTTCTCTTTACCGACGACGGCGACCTTGCGTTCCGACTGACGCATCCCAAGAGCGAGATCCCCAAAACGTATCTTGTGCGGATCGAGGGGGCCATCGGGGACAAGGAACTGAACAGGCTTCGCGCAGGGGTAGAACTGGACGGAAAGCTGACGGGGAAATCCAAGGTAAAAGTCATCGAAACGGACAAGCAGTACACAAAATTGCACGTCACCATCAACGAGGGCAGAAACAGACAGGTTCGTCGTATGTTTGAATGCGTGGGAAAACAAGTGGATTTTCTCAAACGAATCCGAATCGGAGATCTGGGACTCGGCTCCCTTGCTCGCGGAAAAGTCCGCCGCCTGAGCGATGAAGAAGTGTTTTATCTTTCCAATTTATAATAATTTCGGCGGGGTTGCTGAAAGGAGATCTTTCGGCAATCCCGCTTCTTTTTATAGTTTTTCCCTTGACAGAAGATTTTTTATATGATATCATTTTCATATCAAAAAAAATTCATCGGAGGGAGAGATGGAAAACAAAAAACAGATCGATGAAAAGATCTTGCAAGCAAAGAGCGGATGGGGAATGCTGATCCTTTCCGTTTTGGGAATTGCGGCAGGGATCCTGCTCTGTGTCTTTTCAAACACTGTCGGCGGGCAGGAGTGGCTGAAAATCGCAATGGTAGCGATCGGAGTGATCCTTCTCATTGTATTTGCGTTTCTGTTCTGCGGCCTCAAAACAGTCAACCCGAATGAAGCAGTTGTTCTGACCTTGTTCGGCAAATATTACGGGACATTGAAAAAAGAGGGCTTTTACTGGGTGAACCCGTTCAGCTCTGCATTCAATCCTGCGCAGGGCGCACTGATGGGATTGGGCAAAAAGATCTCTCTGAAAGCGATGACGCTCAACAACGAAAAGCAGAAGGTCAACGATGAAGAGGGCAATCCCATCGAGATCGGCGTTGTCGTCATCTGGAAAGTGGTCAACACGGCGCGTGCGGTATTTGACGTGGATAACTATGTTCAGTACCACCCAGTGCGATGCCGCCATCCGTCAGGTGGCAAGGCAGTATCCGTACGACGTTTCCGAAAACGGGGATGAGAAGTCCCTGCGCGGATCTTCCGTAGAGATCGCGGAAATTTTAAGACAGGAGATCCAGATGCGCGTGGAGATTGCGGGCATTGAGATCTGCGAAGCGCGCATCGCACACCTTGCCTATGCGCCTGAGATCGCGGCGGCGATGCTGCAGCGGCAGCAGGCGTCGGCGATCATCGCGGCGAGACAGAAGATCGTGGACGGCGCCGTGAGTATGGTGGAAATGGCGCTCAACAAGCTCAGCGAAAACGGCGTTGTGGAGCTGGACGAGGAGCGCAAGGCGGCGATGGTCTCCAATCTTCTCGTCGTTCTCTGCGGGAACAAGGATGCGCAGCCCGTCGTAAACAGCGGATCCTTGTATTGACGGGGCGGAAAGATGGAGGAGAAAAACGGAAAAAAACAGATCCCTCTGCGCATTTCCGCAAAACTTTACGAGGAACTTTCGGCGTGGGCGGAGGAGGATTTTCGTTCTCTGAACGGACAAATCGAATTTCTGCTGCATGAGTGTGTCCGCAAACACAAAAAAGCAGCGGGAAAACAAAAGGAAAATTAAACCAAAAACCCCGAAACGGCTTCGGGGTTTTTGCTCTTTTTTGTTTGTGATTTTGCTTTGGATATGGTATAATGAAACAGAACAACATTGTCAAGAGGTAAAGATGTTACAGGTAACCAATGTCAGCCTGCAATACGGCAGCAAGAAACTGTTTGAGGATGTCAACCTCAAATTTACAAAGGGGAACTGCTACGGCATCATCGGAGCAAACGGTGCGGGCAAGTCTACCTTTTTAAAGGTGCTTTCGGGCGAGATCGAGCCGAACAAGGGCGAGGTCACGATGGATAAAAACGAGCGTATGTCCGTTCTGATGCAAAACCAGAACGCATACGACGATCAGACGGTGGTCAGGACGGTGATGCTGGGGCATAAGCGCCTGGTGGAACTGATGGACGAGCGCGAAGCGTTGTACGCAAAGGCCGATTTTTCGGACGAGGACGGGATCCGCGCGGGCGAACTGGAAAACGAGTTTGCCGAACTGAACGGCTGGGAAGCGGAATCGGAAGCGGTGACGCTGCTCAACGAACTGGATATTCCGTCCGAGTATCACTATACCCTGATGCGCGATCTGGATGCAAAGATGAAGGTGAAAGTGCTGTTGGCACAGGCGCTGTTCGGCAATCCTGACGTCCTGCTCCTCGACGAGCCGACCAACAACCTGGACATCAAGACCGTTCGCTGGCTGGAAAATTATCTGATGGATTTTGAAAACACCATCATCATCGTCTCGCACAACAGGCACTTTCTCAACAAGGTCTGCACCTATATCTGCGACGTCGATTTCGGAAAGATCCAGCTGTATCTGGGCAACTACGACTTCTGGTATCAGACGAGCCAGCTGATCGCAAGGCAGATGCGCGACCAGAACAAAAAGATGGAGCAGCGCGCCAAGGAATTGCAGGAATTTATTGCGAGGTTTGCGGCAAACGCTTCCAAGTCCCGCCAGGCAACTTCCCGCAAAAAAGAACTGGAACGCCTCACCCTCAACGACATTAAACCTTCTCTCCGCAAATATCCGTTCATCGATTTCAAATTTGAAAGGGAGATCGGCAACGACATTCTGATGGTGGAGGGGCTGACCAAGAAGGGCTATTTTGAAAACCTCGATTTCATCGTACAGAAAAACGACAAGATCGGCTTTGTGAGCGACAAGAGCACGACCATCACCATGCTGTTCGACATCCTTATGGGAAAGGTCCAGCCGGATGCGGGCACGGTGAAGTGGGGCAAGACCATCAAGCTTTCCGTCCTGCCGCAGAACAACAACGAATATTTTGAAAACTGTGATCTGACGCTGGTGGAATGGCTCAGCCAGTTTTCCAACGACCATTACGAAGAATACCTGCGCGGCTGGCTGGGCAGGATGCTCTTCTCTGGCGAGGAAGCGCTGAAAAAGGCAAAGGTGCTTTCGGGCGGCGAAAAGGTGCGCTGTATGCTTGCCAAAATGATGCTGGAAGGCGGGAACTTCCTCATTTTCGACGAGCCGACCAACCACCTCGATCTGGAATCCATCACCGCGCTCAACACGGGGATGCAGAACTTTAAAGGCTGTATGCTTTTAACGTCCCACGACCAGGAATTGATGAACACCGTTGCAAACAGGATCATCGAGATCAACGGGACAAAGACGTTCGACAAAAACGTCACTTATGACGAATATCTTGACATTACAAACGCATAAAGAAAGGGAATCCGATGTATCCGTATCAACTGATCACATTTCCCGACGGTTCGGGCATAACATTATATGAGATCCTGATCCTCGTCGGGGTGATCGGAGCATTGGTTTTGTTCCGCATCCTTGCCGACAAGAGGGAGATGCCCGCAAAGCTTCAGAACCTCGTACTCATCGGCGGGGTGATCTCTTTCGTCGTCGGGTACGGGTGCGCGGTGCTCTTTCAAGGATTTTACAATGCGCTTGCCACGGGGAAGTTTGTTCTCGATGAGGGAACGGGTTCCACCTTTTACGGCGGGTTCATCGGCGGGGCGCTGTGTATGCTGCTCGTCTATTTTGTCGGCGGGAAAATTCTGTATAAGAATATGCAGATTCCCTTGCAGTGGTTTCCCGTCTTTGCCAACATTGCGGCGGCGTGCATTCCGCTGGCGCACGGGTTCGGGAGGCTGGGCTGTCTTACGGCGGGGTGCTGTCACGGCGGGATCACCGATTCCTGGATAGGCATGACGCAGTATGTGGAGATCTCCCCCGGGAAATACGGCTGGGCAAAGGTCGTGCCCGTTCAGCTGTTTGAAGCGATCTTTCTGTTTCTTCTCGCCGCGGCGCTGATCTTCCTTGTTTTAAAGAAAAAAGGATACGGCCTGTCCGTCTATCTCATCGGATACGGGGTTTGGAGATTTATCATAGAGTTTTTCCGTACGGACGATCGCGGTGCGTCCTTTCTGCCGGGACTGACGCCCTCGCAGACGACGGCAATTTTCCTTGTCGCCGTGGGCATCGCGCTCGCCGTGCTTGCGCCGTATCTGCGCAAAAAGTTTGACACCCGTTCGCAGGAGAACGGAGAGGAGGAAAGCAATGACGGAGAAAAGCCCGTTTGACGAAGAGGACGAACTGCATTACCGTTCGCCCGAAGAGGAAAAGAAGGCGACAGAGGAAAAACAGAAAAAGAAGATCTTGTGCTGTCTTGCCTACTTTTTGGGGTTGCTCTTCTTTTTGCCGCTTATTTTCTGGCCGAAAGACGATTTTGCAAAATTCCATGCCAATCAGTCGCTCGTCATCCTGCTTGCAAGCGTCATTTCCAGTATTGTCTGCGGACTTCTGGGGCGCATTCCCGGGATCGGGGTGCTGTTCGGTATTTTGGGCGGAGTCATCGGGATCCTTCTCGTCGTCGCCTGTGTGCTCGGCATTCTGTCCGTCGTCCGCGAGGAAAAGAAGGCGCTGCCTTTGCTCGGATTATTTCATATCATCAAGTGATCTGAAAAGTTTTTTGTGAAAAGTTTCCCGCTCGTTTTCGGTTTCCGCCGAAAAATCTGCGGGAATTTTCTTATGGCGGAATTTTATTCAACACTTGCTAAAAATTGGAATTTGGTGTATAATAGAAAGGTAAATTTTTGGCCTGCGGCAGGATTTGCGGCAGGCCGCGCGTATCAGCTCAGGAGGGAATATGGCAGGAAAAAAATCGTTAAAGACACAAATTAAGGAAAACACCTCTTTGACCGTCCGCGCACAGCAGTTTTACGGCTATGCGGACTATTTCAACCGCGTCCCGCTGTTCATCACACTGCAGCTTTCCAATGCCGGTTCGGATACTCTCGAGGACGTCGACGTCGTCATTGAAAACGGGGACGGCTTTTTGCTTCCTTTTTCCAAACACCTCGACGAGGTTCCCTTTGAAAGTTCCGTGGAGATCGCGGCGTCTACCATCGTTTCCCCGCTCTTTCTGACCGAGCTTTCCGAGCTGCGCACGGCTTCCATCGTCGTCCGCGCCCTGCACGGAAAGGACGTCCTTGCGGAGGAGAAGGCGGAAGTCACCGTCCTTCCTTTCGATTATTGGAGCGGCCGCGGCGGAAATGCAGAATTGCTTTCCTGTTTTGTCCGACCCAAAGTGGCGGAGTGTTTCCGCGTGCTCAACGATGCCGCGGTACAGCTGGAAAAATGGGGGATCAGCTGCGAATGGCGCGGGTACAGCGAAGGGGATAAAAACAAGATCCGCCAGATCGCCGCAGCCATCTATGCCGTTGTGAAAAAGCAGACCATCGAAAAATCCGCCACGGAATATAATTACAACGAGCCCGTTCCCGTCGGGGACATCACAAAAATTTTGAAGAACAAAGTCTGCACCTCCTTCGAGCTGGCGCTGTTTATGGCGTCCTGCCTGGAATGTGCGGGACTGTATCCCGTACTTACCGTCGGGGAAAAGAGCGTCGGTTGCGGCGTATGGCTGTACGACAACTGCTTTGCGGACAGCGTGAGCGACGATACCATTCTTCTGCAGAAATACATTGCGGACGGCATCAACAACGTGAGTATGTTTGATGTGGAGGACGTGTATTCGGGCAAAAACGTAAACTATACCGCGGCGGAAAAGCACTTTGCGCAGAAGCTGGAAAACAACTATTTTGACACCGTCGTAGACGTCAGGCGCTGCCGTCTGGCGCACATCGCTTCTCTGCCTCTTAAAGTGCGCGGCATCAAGGGATACGAACTCCTCGGAGAAGAGGACACGGACCTGAACGCGGCGCCCGAGAATATTTCCGGCTCGCGCAAATTGAGCTATGACGGAAAGGTGACGCGCAACAAGCAGTGGGAAAGGCGGCTCTTGGATCTTTCCCTGAAAAATACGCTGCTCAACTTCCGTCCCGAACGCAATGCCCTGCACATTCTTTCGTCGGACATCAACGAAACGTATGAAACGCTGGCGGGAGGAGAGGAATTCTACCTCCTGGAAAAGACGGCGGACGTGCGCGGCGTTCTTCCGACAAGCGATTATTTCCCCTCGGCGGGCAATCTCAATTACCTTTCCGAACTTCTCAGCGTCGAACTGAAAAACCACCGCCTGCGCACCTATTCCGAGCGGACGCAGGTAGAGGACGTCGTGCGGTTCCTCATCAAAAAGGCAAAGACGGCCGAGGAGGAAGCGGGCGCCAACGTGCTGTTCCTCGCGTTCGGCTTCCTCAAATGGTACGAGGCGCGCGGCGGAGAGCCGATGTATGCGCCGCTCGTGCTCTGTCCCGTGCGCATTACGCGCAGCAAGGGCGGCAAGGGGTATTCCGTAAGCTTTGCGGAAGAAAATATGCAGTTCAACACCACCTTGCTCGAATTCCTCGTGCGCGAATTTAAAATCGATATCCGCGGGCTGGACAATTTGTCCGCAGGCATCCGTCTTTCCGAGATCCTCTCCATGGTCCGCATGGAGATCCTCAACATGAAGGGGTGGGAGACCCTCAACGAAGTGTACCTTGCAAACTTCTCCTTTGCCCGCTTTGCCATGTGGAACGACGTGCGCAAGAACATCGATAAATTCCGCAAGAATGCGCTCGTCCGCTCCCTGCTGGAAAACCGCATGGAGCTTTCCGACAACGTCTTTGAGGACAAAGCGGAGGACGATTACGCCCCCGCGGAGATCCTCACGCCCATGATGGCGGACAGCTCGCAGTTTGCCGCCATTGCGGAAGCGGCGGCAGGATCTACCTTTGTCCTGCACGGGCCGCCCGGAACGGGCAAGAGCCAGACCATCACAAACATCATCGCCAACTGTCTGATGCAGGGGAAAAAGGTGTTGTTCGTGGCGGAAAAACAAGCGGCACTTTCCGTCGTCAAAAAGAGGCTGAATTCCATCGGACTGGGAGAGTTCTGCCTGGAACTGCATTCGCCCAAACTCGATAAAGCGCAGCTTCTGAAAAACCTCGAAACGACGCTCGCTCTCACTTCCGAACAGGACGATCCAGATTTTCAGCAGAAGAGCGAACAGATCCGCGAGATCCGCAACGCACTCAACGAACCCGTGGCGGCGCTGCATAAAAAGCGCAGGCTGGGCGTTTCTCTGTACGAGGGGATCCTCATTTACCTGAAAAACAAGAACGCGCCCGACGTGCTCGACATCGAAAGTACCTTTTACGACAGCCTGACCAAGGACAAACTGGAAAAGTACGAGAGCCTTCTGGTGGAGATCTCTGCGGCGGCAAAGCAGTGCGGAGGGGTACACCGTTCTCCCTTTGAAAACGTCAATCTCAGCGAATACAGTCTGGATGTGCGCAACAGCGTGTACTATTCTGCGGAAGTTCTGCTCGCCGAGATCAAGCACGTCAAAAACTATCTGAGCCTGTTCCTCGACTTTTACAGGCAGCGCGTCAGTACTTTTACGCAGAAAAAGATGCAGACGCTTTTGCAACTGATCGCGCTTTTACAGAGCGGGGAGCTGGAAAAGTATTTCAAGTGCGACGAAAACGAGTTTTACGTCTTTTTCAATGCCAACCGCCGCCTGGACAGACTGCTCGACAACTACTTCCGCAATTTCAAGGCGCTGATCGATATTGACTCCGATCCCGCCGTCATCGAGCAGGAGCTGGACAACTGGGGCGAAAATTACAAGAGCTCCAAAATTTTGTCCGTGCTCGCAAAGCGGCTGCGCAAGAGCGCTGTAAACAAACTTTCTCCCGCAGACGAGCTCAAATATATCGGGATCGTCGCGCAGATCTACGACGATCTCACGCTCGTAAAGACAAACACCAAACTCGTGCAGAACTTCTCCGACCGCGGCGGCAAGATCAATTTCCGCAAACGCGAAGAGTTTATGGAATCGCTCAAACAGATGCACGCGCTTGCGGAAGGCGTCTTTATGGACTACAATGCGGACAGCTTCAACAGCGTTTGCGTCAAGTCTGTCAACGGAGGCTATGCAGCGCCCATTCTCGACGGGCTTCGCCAGTCGCTGACAAGTTTCCAGCGCAGTGCGGAAAATTTTGTCTCCGTCATTCATGCGGACAGGGAAAAGTATTACGACGACGACCTTCTCGATTATTTCAGCATCAAGGCGTCCGCTCTGATCGACAACATCGACCTGCTGGTCTCCTGGTGCATCTTCAAAAAGCTTTCGGAGGAGCTGGACAGAGAGGGACTGAGTTTCGTCACCGATTCGCTGGAATCGGGCGCCGTTTCCTCGGAAAACATTCTCGAATCTTTCCGCAAGAACGTGTACCGCAACTTTATCGAAACCAACATCGGCGCCGATCCCGTGCTTTCCAAATTCTCTTCTTCCGTCCTGGAAGAAAAGATCGATCTCTTCCGCATCATGGACGAGCAGTTTACCAAGCTGACCAAGGAGCACATCCGCAACAAGCTGATCTCCGCGCTTCCCACCACGTCTACGGAGGGGAGCCTGAGCCTGGAAGTGCTCGCATTCCAGCGCATTCTCAAGAGCAATATGCGCGGCATGACGGTGAAAGATTTCATTGCGGAGATCCCGGAGCTCTTTCAGAGGCTGGCTCCCTGCGTATTGATGAGCCCCATCACCGTGGCGCAGTACCTGAAAGCGGAGCCCGATCTCTTCGATCTGGTCGTGTTCGACGAGGCGTCCCAGCTTCCCACCAGCGAAGCGATCGGATCGCTTGCCCGCGCAAAGAGCGCGGTGATCGTGGGCGACCCCAAACAGCTGCCGCCTACGTCTTTCTTCAGCTCCGGGTATGTCGATGAGGAAAATCTGGACACGGAAGATCTGGAAAGCATTCTCGACGACTGCCTCGCGCTGGGCATTCCCGAAAAACACCTCAACTGGCATTACAGGAGCAAGCACGAGAGCCTGATCGCTTTCTCCAACATCATGTATTACGGCGGAAAACTCTGCACCTTCCCGTCGCCCGACGCGCTGGAAAGCAAGGTGCGCCTCGCACTGGTCACGGACGGCATTTACGATCGTGGCTTTACCAAGCGCAACAAGGCGGAAGCGGACGCGCTCGTGGAAGAGGTCATCCGCCGCCTGAAAGATCCCAAACTTTCCCGTTCGAGCATCGGTATCGTCACATTCAGTACGGCGCAGCAGGATTTCATCGAGAGAAAGCTTTCGGACGCGCTTGTCAAAAACAAGCTGGAAGACGTCGCATACGAGAGAGAGGAACCGCTCTTTGTCAAGAACCTGGAAAACGTTCAGGGCGACGAGCGCGACGTGATCCTGTTCTCCGTGTGCTACGGGCCCGACCGTTCGGGCCGCGTTTCCCTCAACTTCGGGCCGCTCAACCAAATGGGCGGATGGCGCAGGCTCAACGTCGCCGTTTCCCGCGCGAGGGAGGAAATGGTGGTGTTTTCCTCCATGACCTCTGCAATGATCAACCTTGCCAAGACAAACAGCAAGGGCGTTGCGGGATTGAAGGCATTCCTCGAGTTTGCCGAAAAGGGCAAGACGTCGCTTGCGATCAGTTCGGACGAACTGCAAAAATCGTATGCGGGGATCGGAAAGTACATCGCGCAGGAACTGCGCCAGTACGGTTACGAGTGCCGCTACGACGTGGGCGTTTCCGAGTTCAAGATCGATTGCGCGGTCGTCGATCCCAAAAACAAAAAGAGGTTTATCCTCGCCATTCTCTGCGACGGTTTCACCGCCCGCCGTTCCAGCGCCAAGGACAGAAACATTCTGCAGGTCCAGACGCTCAAACTCAACAACTGGAACGTCGTCAGAATGTTCACCATCAACTTTATCAACAATCCCAAGCGCGAGATCAAGCGGATCAAAGAGGTCCTCGACCGCCTGACGGGTATCGACAAGGCGGGCAAAGATCATCTCGCCAAGTACAGGAAAAATTACCGCTACGCAAAAGTCGAGCAGCTGCAGAACCTTTCCCAGTACGTCACCTGCGGGGAAAACGACGGGGAGATCACGGCGCGCCTGAAAGCCATTTCCACGGCGGAAGAACCGCTCAGCGAGAAGTTTTTGATGAAGCGCTGTCTCACTTCCCTCGGTATTCTCAAGTACGGCGCAAAGGTGGAGGAACGCCTGCACAATCTCATTCATCTTTGCGAGCTGAAGAGTGAGGAGCTCTGCGGCAGGACGTATCTGCGCAAGACGGACAAATGCCTCAACTGCGATTTTTACCGCGTCGAGACGGGCGATCCGATCAGAAAATCGGAAGAAGATTTCACGCCGTACGAGATCATCGCGCTCATCAAGGGACTTTTGGAAAACAAGGTCAGCCTGTATGCCGACGAGCTCAACGCCCTCGTGTTTGCGGAGCTGAAGATTTCGCGCCCCAGCGACAAACTTGTCGAATTCATCGGCGAATGCATCAACCTCGGCGTTTCCAGAAATATCTTTGTGCGCTCTATTTCGGACAGGATCAGCTTGTACTGAGATGAAAAAGTTTCTTTTTGACCTGATCATATTTTCGGTGTGCCTTGCGGGCATTGCCGCGGCGGCCTTCTGGCCGGCCGCGGCTCCCGCGGTTGC
This sequence comes from Candidatus Borkfalkia faecipullorum, assembly GCA_019114245.1. Lineage (GTDB taxonomy): Bacteria > Bacillota > Clostridia > Christensenellales > Borkfalkiaceae > Borkfalkia > Borkfalkia faecipullorum. The sequence continues at coordinate 20,267 of DXFX01000085.1, forward strand.
ACCCGTGTATACACGCGCGGAAAGTGAGTTCTCCTCAAAAAGTATTCTGAACGTTTTGCTCCAAGACAGCAAAACAGGGGAGACCCGCTATTTTTCCGTTCCCGCCGATTGTACATACGGACAGCTTTTCGATCTTGCAGGGACGGAGGACGTCGGCCGCCTGTACGATCCCGAGCAAAAGCTCTCCTATGCGGATGCGGTGCTCATCGGCCGTGAATATTATCTGTACATTGTTTTATGAGTTACAGACACAGACGAGTAAGACATAAGCTGTTCAACGAACATTTTCTCTATTACGGAAACAGAGTCGTCAATTTCAGACCCATCTTCTTTTCTGCCCTGAGTTTCGGCTTGGGGATTTTTTGCTGTTTATGGTTCGGACTGAAAGCTCTGTATGTGCTCTGTCTGTCGATCGCGACAATCCCTGCCGCTCTTTTTGCGGGCAGGCACGACCGCAGCCGCATTGCGCCGTTTTTACTCGCTTCTGTTGCATTGTTTTCCTTCTTTGCGCTCGGCTGTCTTTCCTTTGCCGTGCGCATTGCCGATTTTGAGAGACAGCCCGTTTCGGAAGGGCCGTGTTTGGTGACGGGCGTCGTCAGGGAAACGGCGGTTTCCCAAAAGAACGTCTGCTATACTCTGGATGTCGTGATGATGTTTGACGAAAACGATCAGTCGGAGATTCAGACAGACTACCGCATCCGCATCTACGTTTACGGGGACGAAGCGGCGTTCAGTGACGGCGACGTGGTGACCTTTTCCGCAGAGCTTACGACGATCGACGCGTGGTCTTACGGAAGAGTGAATGCCTCCGCGATCCTCGATCGGGTGCGTTTTCGCGCTTTTGTCGCGCAAGAGGACATGGTAAAGATCGGAAAAGAGGGGACGGACATTTTTGCACAGGCCAATTCTTATCTGCGCGAAATTCTCAATTCTTCCATGGACAAGGGGAACGCTTCCCTTGCTTACGCCATGCTCACGGGGAACAGCGGCTTTATGGACGAAGACGTCCTGCAAAATTTCCGATACGGAGGCGTAGCGCATATCTTTGCCGTTTCGGGATTGCATATCGGGTTGGTGTACGCGCTGTTTGCCTTCCTTTTGAAAAAGTGCCGCGCGCCCGTCTTTGTGCGCCTTCCGCTGATTTCCGCCGTGCTCATCTTTTTCGCGGGGATCTGCGGGTTTTCTCCCTCCTCGGTACGCGCCCTCATCATGTGCATTGTCGTGATGCTGACCAATGCGGCTGGCACGGGACTGGACAGGCTGAGTTCGGTCAGTCTGGCGTCGTTTGTCGTACTTGCGGTCAATCCCGTGTATCTCTTTTCCGTCGGATTTCAGCTTTCGGTGGCCGCCGCGGCGGGGATCATTGTGCTGGGCGGGCATCTGACAAGGCTTTTGTCGCGTATCCCGCATTTTCCGCGCAAACTTGCCTCCGCGCTGGGTACGGCATTTTCGGCGCAGGTCTGTACTTTCCCCATTCTCATCGACAGCTTCGGCTATGTTTCCGCGTTCAGTTTTGTGCTGAACCTGTTCTTTATTCCCGTGATCAGCGCGGTGTTTGCTCTGCTGTTTGTCGGGACTTTGCTCGCCTGCCTCTTTTCCTTTGCGGCAGACTGGCTGCTGTTCCTGCCCCAATATTTTCTCTCTGCGGCCGTGCTGCCCATCATGGCGCTCGACTTCAAAGTAGGATTGATCTGCGGATTTTCTTTCGGAACGTGCGCCGCACTGTGGTATTTTATCGTATGGTTTCTCTCGGATAAGATCAATCTGAAAGTATGGGCGAAAGCGACGGGGTTTGTCTTGCTCAGCGCGGTTTTGGTTTTTTGTATGCTCGCGGGAAATCTTTCCTGGGGGAGCGAAGTTCTTCTTACCGTTCACGGATATTACGAAAGCGGTTTTGTTTTGCTCCGCCATTCGGACAGGACGGCGCTCATCTCGTTCGGAGTGCCGGACGCATCCCATCTGGAACAGGTAGTTCTCAAAGAGGGGATCTCCCGCATAGACGCCTTTTTGCCTACGGGCGGCGCACAGGTTGCAAGCAGCGCTCTGCCTGTTCTTCTCCAACTTTGTCCTGTCGGCGCTATGTATGTGAGCGCGGATTGGGACTACGTCAATTCCTTCCGCACCGTTCCAGTCTATGAAAAGAACGGAGTTTTTGAAGTGTGCGGCGGGTATGCCGACTTTCTCGGGGAACAGGCGCTCTATCTGTATTTTTCGGATACTTCTTTTGTCCTTGCAAACGACACGTCGGAAGAAACTTCTCTTCCCGAATGTGATGTTCTCATCGCGCGTTCGCGGCAGAGCAGTCTTCTTTGTGTCAGCAACGAGCAGATCTTTCTGGAACGCACAGAGGGAAAACTCTGCCTCCCTGTGTACGGCGACTTGCAAATCTGCCGAAAAAATGATATAATTTCCGTAAAGGAAGTTGCCTGAACCATGAAATTTGTTTTGTTTAAAAAAAGTCTGGAAGAAGGGGCGGCGCCCATCTATCTTTTTGACGGAGAGGAAGAATATTTCAAAGAGCGCGGGGAAGAGATGCTCAAAGAGCGCTTTTTACAGGAACCCGCGCTCAATTATACCGTATTGCACGGGGAGACGCTGAAAGGGGCGCAGCTTTCCTCGCTGGTCGCCGCGGCGCAGTGCGTTCCTTTTCTCAGCACAAAGCGCATCGTAAAAGTGACAAACCTGTACCTCTCGGAAAAAGACTTCAATACCTATCTGAAAGAATATTTCGAGCATCCGCAGCCGGATACAATCCTTCTCATTGTCAATTCCGCCGCCCCCAAGGGCAAGACGGCGGATCTGCGAAAGGCGCCGAACGTCACCTGGGTAGACTGTTCGAGGGCGGATGAGGAGACGGTGCTGCGCTGGATCTATACGCAGTTCAGGCGCGCGGGCATTTCGGCGGATACGGAATGCTGCGAAAGGGTCATGCGCTATTGCCTGGGCGATATGTCCCGCATCGCGGGAGAGACGGAAAAGCTGATCGCCTACGCGCTACAGAACAAAAAGATCACGGCGGAAGACGTCGACCTCGTCGTTTATCGCGACGCGGAATACAAGACATATGAAATGTCCAACGCGCTCGGCCTGAAAAATTACGGAAAATTCATATCCGTTCAGGAAGAGCTTCTGGCCAAGGGAATGGACGAGATCGCCGTGCTCAATTCTCTCGCGGCATATTTCCGCAGTCTGTACGAGATCGTTCTCGTCAGAAAGAGCGACGCGGAGACGGCAAAAATTCTCGGAATGAAAGAATACGCCGTCAAGATGAGCCGCAGACAGGCGGATTCGCTCGGCGCAAAGCGGGTAAAGGAATGCTTTCTCTGCGCGTCCGACGCGCTCAATGCCATCAAATCGGGTGAACTGACCGCTCCTGCGGCGCTTTTATCCGTCAATGCGCAATTATTTTTCGGCAATCAGGCAAATATCGGCAGGGAATAGTCGGAAAATACTTTCCTTTTTTTGATTTTTCATGTAAAATAGTAAAGAATCTATCGACGGAGAAAAACATGGATAAATTCTTGTCGGACATCGCCAAAACATTTGAGGGATTCGGGGTAGTCGATTTTCTTACCATTCTGCTGTTTGCGGCGGTCTTTTACTATGTGTTCCGCATTCTGAAACTCAACAACGTTCGCAGCGTCATCGCCGTAGTTGTCCTGCTGGTCGTCGTCACGGGCATTATTTTCGCCTCCGACAACAACCTGAAAGGGGACGTGTTCATGGTGGTGCCTATGGTCATCTGCGGCATGATCCTGATCATTTTCAATGTGGAAGTCAAGCGCGATATCCTCAATCTCAACGCGCTCAACCGCATTTCCGAAAAGCGCGAACATCAGCCCTATGCTTCCAAAGAGGAAGTGGAGCGCTACATCACGGAGATCATCAAGGCGCTGCAAAATCTTTCCAAGGACAACATCGGCGCGCTCATCATTCTCTCCAACGACAACATTCCCGCGCAGATCCTGGAAAGCGGCGTCATTCTGGACGCGAACATTTCTTCCCAGCTGATCGAGGGGATCTTCTTTGTCAAAGCGCCCCTGCACGACGGCGCCATGATCATCAACAATTATAAGATCCAGGCGGCAGGCTGTTTCCTTCCGCTCACGCAAAACGTCAACATCCCCAAGGAATTGGGTACGCGACACCGCGCCGGCATCGGCATTACGGAGACGTCCAACGTCATCGCGCTCATCGTTTCCGAGGAGACGGGCATCATAACCATCGCACAGCGCGGAAAGATTTCCCGCTATGCCGATTACGATCTGCTGAAAAAGACGCTCAGCGATTATTACTGGAAAGACCTTTCCACGGACGGGAGGAAGCATATATGAGAGAAAAAAATTTCTGGCGCAAAGTTGCGGGGATCTTCATTGACAACGTCCCCATTAAACTGCTCTCTATCGCGCTCGCCGTGTTTGTCTTTATCGTCATCAATTTCGGCGCCTGATCGCAAAGAGGTCTGTCTATGAAATCCTGCATTGCCGTCCCTGAAATTATTTTGCCCGCCGAGGGGATCGACCCCTCGAAGTGGGCGGTGATCGCCTGCGACCAGCACACGTCCGATCCCGCATACTGGGAAGAACTGGAAGCGCTTGTCGGGGATTCTCCTTCCACGCTTCGCCTGACTCTTCCCGAAATTTACCTTTCTTCGCCCGATTGCGATGCGCGCATCGCGAACATCTGCGAAGAGATGAGCCGTTACCGCAGGGAAGGGCTGTTGCGCAAGCTCCCCAAAGGGTTTGTGCTCGTCACGAGAAAGACGCCGTATTCCAGCCCGCGGACGGGGCTCGTCCTCAGCGTCGATCTGGAAGAGTATTCCTACCTTCCCGACAGCAAAACGCGCATCCGCGCCAGCGAGGCGACTATCCTCGAACGCATCCCGCCCCGTCTGAAAATCCGCGAAAAAGTGGAACTGGAATTCCCGCATATCATGCTCTTATACAACGACCCGCTCGACATCGTTCTCGGCCCGCTGAAAAACGCTGATCTGCCCGTTCTGTACGATTTTTCGCTGAACATGGGCGGAGGAAGCGTGTGCGGCAGGTTCGTGTCTGAGACGCAGGAAGTGATCTCCCGCTTTGAGGCGCTCGTCAAAGACGGTCTCCTGTTTATGGTCGGGGACGGGAACCATTCCCTCGCCACGGCCAAAGCGGCGTGGGAAAAGATCAAGCCTACGCTTTCCGCGTCCGAGCGGGAAACGCATCCCGCTCGCTATGCTCTCTGCGAAGCGGTCAACCTGTACGACGAGGGCATCCGCTTTGAAGCGATCCACCGCCTGGTAAAGGGCGTGAACGCGCAGGAGTTTGCGCGTTCCTTCCGCACAACGGGCGGAACGGGCCGCGGCACAATGTACATCGGGGGTGAGGGACAAGAGATCCCGCTGCCCGCATCCGTGCCTCTTGCCGTTGCGGAAACAGACTGCGCGATCGCCGCATATCTTGAAGTGAGGGGCGGCAGCGTGGATTACATACACGGAGAGGACGCTCTGCGCAAACTGACGCAGAAACACGCGGACTATGTGGGGATCGCTCTCCCGAAAATGCAGAAATCAGAAATGTTTGCGTACGTCGCCGCGCACGGCTGTCTGCCCCGCAAGACGTTTTCTATGGGTGAAAGTGAAGAGAAGAGATATTATATCGAAGGGAAGGAGATCAGATAAATGAAACCCATCGTATGCAAGTTCGGCGGCTCCTCGCTGGCGGACGGAACAAATATTTTAAAGGTATGCGAGATCCTCAAAAGCGATCCGAACCGTAAATATGCAGTCGTTTCCGCGCCAGGAAAGCGCTATTCCGGCGACACAAAGGTGACGGATCTGCTATACCAGTGCTTCCGCGAGGCGACGGAGAAGGGCGACTGTTCGGAAACGTTTGCAAAGATCCGCAAGCGCTTTACTTCGATCGTGGAAGAACTGGACATGAGCGGCTTCCACATTGCCGAGATCCTCGATGAAACGGAAAAACAGATCGACGAGCAGCGCAGTGCGGATTTTACCGCCTCCCGCGGGGAATACCTCAACGCGCGCGTGATCGCCGCAAAGCTCGGCTGGAAGTTTGTCGACGCGAAGGACATTATTTTCTTTGACGGAAGCGGCGCTTTGGATGAAAAGCGCACCTATGCCGAGATCGCAAAACATCTGGACGGCTGCGACGGCGCTGTCATTCCGGGATTTTACGGTACGGGCAGCGACGGAAAGATCAAGACCTTTTCGCGCGGCGGCTCGGACATCAGCGGCTCGATCGTGGCGCGTGCCGTCAATGCGGAATTGTACGAAAACTGGACGGACGTCAGCGGTTTCCTCACCTGCGATCCGCGCATCGTCAACAGTCCCGAAAAGATCGAGGTCATTTCCTTCAAGGAACTGCGCGAACTTTCCTACATGGGCGCAAACGTTCTGCACGCAGATTCCATTTTCCCCGTGCGGAAAGGGGATATCCCCATCAAAATCAAAAACACTTTCCGCCCGCAGGATCCGGGAACGCTGATCCTTCCCTCCAAACAGTATGTATTGCAGGGGAACATCGTCACGGGCATCGCGGGAAAGAAAGATTTTACGGTCATCTTCCTGGAAAAATCCATGATGAATGCGGAAATCGGCTTTGCGCGCAAGGTTCTTTCCGTCCTCGAAGCGCATAAGATCTGTTTCGAGCATATGCCTTCCGGCATCGATACGCTTTCCCTCGTCATCGAAAGCAAATACCTGACCGAGGGCGTTCTGGACGTCCTGCTGAAGGAGATCGACGAAGCGGTGCATCCCGACTATATCCGCGTGCTGGAAAACATTGCGCTTGTCGCCACGGTCGGCCACGGCATGGCATCCAATATCGGTACTTCCGCAAAGCTGTTCCGCGCCCTGTCCGAAGCGGACATCAACGTGAGAATGATCGACCAGGGTTCCAGCGAGCTGAACATCATCGTCGGCATCGACAACGACGACTATGAAAAGTGCGTCCGTGCCGTTTACCACGCATTTTTCGGTAAAAAATCCAAATAAACAAACCGCCGAAGCCTGATATGCACCCCAAAAGTTGGACAGACTTTTGGAGGTGCATATTTTCATGTCAAGAGGAAAGAAGTTTAACACAAAGTACTCGCCAGAATTCAAGATATCTGTTATAATGGATATGCGAGAAAACCATATGATATACAGCGATACGGTGAGAAAATATTGGGGAGTAGAAACAAAAACAGACTGCTCAAGATTTCGTTCACGACTTCGTCTATGGGAA
>DXFX01000086.1 GCA_019114245.1 Candidatus Borkfalkia faecipullorum
AAACGGCGGTACGTACCGCCGTTTTTTGTACAATTTTTTTGTTCGTATACGGTAATTATACATTTTTTGGCACAAAATAAAAGAAAGGCTTTACATTGCGGCTTTTTTATTATATAATAGATTTGATAAAAGCTGTTTTTCAGGCAGTTTTTTGCGCCCGTTTTCCCAAATCAAGACGCGGGCGCGGTGGGACAGACAAACGTGAGATCGATCGGAAGCACACTCAAATACATTTTCAAAAATTTTTTGTTTATCTTTGTGTTCGCACTCATCCCGTCGTATTTTTACGCGGCGTCGCTGGACATGGAGAACATCCGCGCGCTGGCGCAGGGACTTCTGTCCGCGGAAAATCCTACCTTTGCGCAGGTCTTTTCCTTCCTTTCCTTTGTCAATTCCGAGGGCTGGATTTTGTCCGTCGCCTGCTTTGTCTCGCTGGGGATCTGTATGCCGCTTCTTTTGGGGTTCATCGAAAAGCATATGCGCATCGGGTCGCGTTCTTTCAAGGGGATCTGGGGCAGGTTCAACACAAATTTTCTCTCCACGCTCTTTGTGGGGGTGCTTTTCCTTGCAATGTACGAACTCTGGTCGCTCATCGCTTCGGGGCTGGTGTACGGAGCCACTCTCCTGTTCAGCGGCATCGCGGGCACGGTGGCGGCGATCTTATTATATTTTGCCATGCTGGCGCTCATCGCCTATATCGCCTCCGTCTTTTTGCTGTGGCTGCCCTGTCTGCTGATCACGGGGTATAATTTCGTGGACGCGCTCGCCTATTCCAACCAGCTGTACGCGGGGAAAAAAGGAGGGCTGTTCCTCGCCGTGTTTCTGCCCTGCGTGGTCAGCGGCGTGGTCACCTTGCTGGTGGTGGGGGTGTTCGCCCCGATGCACGTGCAGCTGCCCGTGTTCTTTATCGTGGAGATCTTATTTCTCCTGCTGATGCTGTACTACTCCGCGCTGATGTTTGTCGCGTACTTCCGCCTGACGGGAGAGGAGCGCGCCGATCTGCAAAAAAAATTCTGAGGGACGGGACATGATCTTCAAAAACGCATTTCATCTTCTTGTCGATAATTTTCTGCTCACCTACAAATTTTTGCTCTATAAAATTTTTGTGGGCGTCATCGTCCTCGCGCTGAGCGCGGCGCTGGTGTATCCTACGCTGAATATGCTCTTTTCCAGCCAGCCCTTCCTCGACGTCGTGACGCTTTTCAACGAATTTTTCAAAGCGCTCACCACGGGCGACGTGGAATTCCTCAACGGCTTTGCCGAACTTCTGCAGGAACATATGGACACGCTGGGTTCGTTTATCGCCGCCAAGACGCCCAACATCGTCTTTTTCGTGGTGGCGGTGGTCATCATCCTGCTCGTCGGGAAATTTCTGGACGGCATCGGCAACTTCGCTTTCGGCGCGCTGATCGGGGACAAAATGTCAAGCTATGCCAAGACTTCTTTCTTTTCCGCCTATATCAGCAATCTCGGCAGGGCGTCGCTGTGGCAGGTCATCTATGTTCCGCTCACGTTCGTCTATGACGTCGTCGTGCTCGGACTTTGTTACGCCGTTCTGATCATCCTGCTCAACATCATTTCCTTTGCGGTGGTGGCGGCAGTGGCGGCGCTGATGTTTTCGGTGGCCCTCTTCCTGTGCGCGCAGGCGGTCAAACTGACGCTGTTCAACAACGTCGTGCCTGCCTTCGTCACGGAAAAGACCAACCTTCGCGGTGCGTGGAAAAACACGTTCTCTTTCCGCAAAGAGCGCTTTTCCTGCCTGTTTTCCACCTATCTCGTCACTTGCCTGCTCATCCTCTGCCTCAACGTGCTGTTTGCCGTTTCCACTTTCGGGGCAGGGCTTCTCATCACCGTTCCCATGTCCTATCTCATGCTCATCAGCATTCAGTTTGTCAGCTATTATACCTACGGAAAGCGCAAATACTTCCTTGGAAAGGACAAGATCGTCCAGCCCGAACAGAGCGATGAGGATGATTTTTACGAAAATTTTGAGATCTGATGCGGTTTGTTACGCAGTCCGGGTATAACCGGGCTCGGTAAGAGAATATTTTAAGTTTGTAACAGTCGGAGGTTTGTTTATGGATTATAAAGCAGTGTATCGCGAATGGTGCGCCAATTCCGCGCTCAATGCGGAGGGAAAGGCGGAACTCGCATCCGTTGCGGGGGACGAAAAGGCCATCGAATACCGTTTCGGCGCCGAACTGGAATTCGGCACGGCGGGAATGCGCGGCATCATCGGCTACGGCACCAACATGATGAACGTCTACACCGTCCGCCGCGCCACCCAGGGACTTGCGGAATACGTAAAATCGCTGGGTGCGGCCGCCATGAAGCGCGGCGTGGTCATTTCCTACGATACGCGCAGGAAATCTGCGGAATTTGCACGCGCCTCGGCGGAAGTCCTTTCCGCCAACGGGATCGTCGCCTATCTGTTTGACGACGTTCACCCCGTTCCCATGCTCTCGTATGCGGTGCGCAAACTCGGCACCGTTGCGGGCATCATGATCACCGCCAGCCACAATCCCAAGGAATACAACGGCTATAAAGTTTACGGCGAGGACGGGGCGCAGATGTCCCCGGAAGCAACGGCCATCGTCGTAAGCTTTATCGAAAAGATCACCGATTATTTCTCCGTGAAAGGGGGATCTTCCAAACTCATCAAAAAAGTCCCAGCCTCCGTGGATAAGAGTTATTATAAGAAGATCTCCAAACTCACCCTTTCTCCCAAAGCAGTCAAGAGCGTGGGAAAAGATCTCAAACTCGTCTATACGCCCGTTCACGGCAGCGGATACATTCCCGTCACCACCATTCTCAAAAAGCTGAAGATCAACGTCACCGTCGTTCCCGAACAGGTGAAAAAGGATACGGAATTCTCCACCGTGGAAGTCCCCAATCCCGAATTCAAGGAAACGCTCTCCATGGGCATCGCCCTGGCGCAGAAGATCAATGCGGACGTCGTGTTCGGCACCGACCCCGATTCCGACCGCCTCGGCGTCGCCATCAAGGACGACAAGGGCGAGTTCGTTGCGCTGTCGGGCAATCAGGTGGGCATTCTTCTGCTCGATTATATCCTCACCCGCCTCAAAGAGGAGGGAAAACTTCCCGCAAACGGCATCGTGGTCAAGAGCTTTGTCACCACGGGCATGGCGAAAGCCATCTGCGACGGCATGGGCGTGGAGATCGTGGACGTCCCCGTCGGGTTCAAGTTCATCGGCGAGAAGATCAAGGAATACGAAGCGGACGGTTCGCATACTTTCCTGTTCGGATTTGAAGAGAGCTGTGGCTATCTGCGCGGCACCGAGTGCAGCCGCGACAAGGACGCCGTCGTCGCGAGTATGCTCTGCGCCGAAATGGTCTGCTATTACACATACAAAAAGCAGTCCGTTTACGGCAGACTCATGGACATCTACGCCCACTACGGCTATGTTCTGGATAAAAACATCTCCATCAAGTTTGACGGCCTGAACGCCATGAAAGAGATGAACGCGCTGGTCGACTCCCTCAAGACCAAAAAGGCGGAAAAATTCGACATTTACAACGTGGTCGCCGTGCGCGATTATTCCGCGTCCGTGCGCCGTCTGGCGGACGGAACGGAGGAGCCGCTCAACATTCCCAAGACCAACGCCGTCTATTACGAACTGGAAAACGGCAGCTTCATCTGCGTGCGCCCTTCGGGTACCGAACCCAAGCTGAAAATTTACTATTCCGTACGCGCCAAGGACGAGGCGTCTGCGGAAAAGGCGTTCGACAAGATGCGCTCCGCGTTTGAAGCGTTCATCAAATAATTTATTTTAGAATCTTTTCGGGGAGCCGCGCTGTCGCGGCTCCCTTGTTTTGTCGCAATGCCTGCGATTTTTTGTGCAGGTCATTCGATTGCATTGATTTTACGTCTGCATCATGGTATAATAATTTCGGTTGCCGCACGGCGTTGATGCCCGCGGCGAAAGTTATAAACGGGAGCAAGATATGAATCAGATCACCGAAAAACATCCCCAGCCGCAGTTTGCGCGGGAAAAGATCTTTTTCCTGAACGGGGAGTGGGACATTGTTTTCAACGGCAGGGAGAAACAGAAGATCCGCGTGCCGTACTGTGTGGAATCGGAGCTTTCCGGCGTGGGGTACAAGGGATTTATCCACAGCTGCCGCTACAGCAGGACCTTCGTCCTGCCCGAGCAGATGCGCGGGGACAGGGTGTTCCTGTGCTTCGGCGCCGTCAGCAACGTTGCAAACGTATTTGTCAACGGAAAGCAGGCGGGCGGCCACAGGGGTGCCTACACGCCCTTCCGCATGGACGTGACGGATCTCTTGCAGGAAGGGGAAAACCACGTCGAAGTGGACGTGCGCAACGATCTTACCGATCGCAACCCTACGGGCAAGCAATCCGCCAAGGAAAATTCGTTCGGCTGTTTTTACACCCGCTGCACGGGGATCTGGCAGAGCGTGTGGCTGGAATCCGTCCCCGAAACGCATCTGACCGCCGTGCGTTTTTATCCCTCGGCTAAGCAGGGCAGTGTGAAGATAGAAGTGCGTTCCAACGGCTGTGCCGACCTGCAGGCAGAAGTGCTGTTTGGCGGCAAAATCGTGGGTACGTATGCCGCAAAACTCAACCATGCGGCAAGCTTTACCCTGCCTTTGAAAGAGAAACATCTCTGGGAAGTCGGCAAGGGTGATCTGTACGAAGTTGTGCTGCGTTTCGGGCAGGATACGGTGTATTCCTATTTCGGCCTGCGCGACGCGGAGTACCGCGGTCTGGACTTCCTGCTCAACGGAAAATCGGTGTTCCAGCGGCTGGTGCTCGACCAGGGGTATTATCCCGAAGGGGTGTACACCCCCGCATCGGAAGGGGAGTTTGCGGCGGACATTCAGCGGGCGGTGGAGCTTGGCTTCAACGGCGCGCGCCTGCATCAGAAACTGTTCGATCCCCGCTACCTCTATGAATGCGACAAGCGCGGCTTCCTCGTCTGGGGGGAGTATGCGAGCTGGGGCGTGAATTATTTTACGCTGGACTCTTTCGGGCAGTTTGTCGGCGAATGGCGGGAAGCGGTGGAGCGCGATTTCAACCATCCCTGCATCGTGACGTGGTGTCCCCTCAACGAAACGTGGGGGGAACTGGACGACGATTCCAAACAGCGCGACGTGCGTTTTGTGGACGGGATCTATGCCGTGACGAAGGCGCTCGATCCCACCCGTCCGTGCGTGGACGTGAGCGGCGGAATGCACGGCGCAAAGACAGACGTTGCCGACTATCATTGTTATGACGGTTACGACGTGCTCAAAGACAGGCTGGACAAAGCGGCCCGCGGCGAGATGGATTTTCTGAATATGTATCTTCCGGGCGAGGGCAATGCTTACAGTGGCGAACCGCAGAACCTCAGCGAATTCGGCGGGGTATCGTTCGGAGGAGCAAGTATCGAACAGACGCAGTGTGTGGAGGAAACGACGGCGTGGGGGTACACTTCGGCATCGGATGAGGACACCTTTGTCGGCAATTACGAAAGGACGGCGCGCCTGATCCTGGGGTATAAAAATCTGTCGGGATTCTGCTATACACAGCTTTACGACATCGAACAGGAGCAAAACGGCCTGTATACATACGAGCGCAGGCCGAAATTTTCCGAACAGGGGATGCGCCGCATCCGCGAGGCAAACCTGACAAAGGCGGCTTCGGAAGAGTGACGGCTTTCCAAAGGTCGGAAAAAGCGGGAGGGCGCTCTTTTTTACGAAAAAAATCGAAAAAGCAGTGCAGAATAAAAAAATTCTGTTATAATGAATGTGCGCAGAAATATAATGTCTTTACGCGGCATCTGCGCGGAAGGCCATTCCGCCGCACAATGTTTTCCTGAGGAGGGTTATTTTGAATAAGGTATTTTCTCTGAGCAAGTGGATCTGGCTTTCCGAAACCAAGGTCAATCAGTATGCGGATCTCGTCACGACGTTTGTTTTGGACAAAGAGGACGCCGTGCTGCGCATCAGTGCGGATACAAACTACGCGTTGTATCTCAACGGCAAGTTTGTCTATGCGGGGCAGTATCCCGATTATCCCCATTACAAAATTTACGACGAGTTTTCCGTCGGCAAAGATTGCCGCGCGGGCGAAAACGTTCTGGCCGTGCTGGCATGGAGCGCGGGGGAGGATTCCAGCACCTATCGGCGCGAGACGGCAGGATTGCTGTTTGAGATCGTCAGCGGCGGGGAAGTGATCGCTTCCAGCGGGGAACAGGTCCTTGTGCGCGAGGATCCCTGCTATCGGAGCGGGGAGGTGGAAAAAGTCACTTTACAGTTGGGATTTTCCTTTCATTACGACGCCACGCGCGAGGATGACTGGAAAATCGGAAAGCTCAGCGGCTTTGTCCCCGCAGTCGCCGTGGAAAAAAAGTGCAGGATGTTTCCGCGTCCCATAGAAAGGCTGATCAGCTTTCCCGCCCAGGGCGCGGTGCTCTGTTCTCAGGGGGATGCGCTGTTCGGAACTCCCGCAAAAACCGCCGCACAGACGGTTTCGGAACTGTTTCTGCGGCACGTTCCCCTCGATCGGATGGGGAATGTCTTTTCGGCGGCGCCGCACCTTCCCTGCGCGCAGGGCTGGAAGATCGAGGGCGAGAGCGGCGTCTATGCCCTCGTCGATATGGGGGAGGAGGTCTCCGGTTTCGTCTGCCTGGATTTTGAGATAGACAGGGATGCCGAGATCATCGTGGCATTCGGCGAACATTTGCACGATCTGCGCGTGCGCTCGTATATCGACGGGAGAAACTTTGCCTTTACCTATCGCGCGCATCGCGGGCGCAATCGGTGGTGCGGAAATCTCCGCCGTCTGGGATTGTGCTATCTGCAGATCTGTTCCCCGTGCGGGATCGTCTTGTACGATTGCGGCGTGCGGCAGGTGCGCTATCCCGTCACGCTGCGCGGCGGATGGATCGAGGACGGGCTGTACCGCGCCATCGACGAAAACGGAATCCGCACCCTGCAAAACTGTATGCACGAACATTATGAAGACTGCCCCTGGCGCGAGCAGGCGCTCTATGCCATGGACAGCCGCAATCAGATGCTGTTCGGGTATTATGTGTTTGAAAAAAATCCGTATGCGCAGTCCAATCTGCGCCTGATGGCGGCAGGACTGCGGAAAGACGGCCTGCTCGAACTGTGTTTTCCCGCCCGCGTCGCAATCACCATTCCCGCGTTCAGCCTGTACTTTGTCTATGCCGTGGCGGAAAATTATTTCCACACGGGAGACGCCGCTTTTCTGCAGGAGATGTTTCCTACGGCCGAAAAAATCATGGCGGGTTTTCAGGATCGGACAAACGCAAACGGGCTCATCCCCATCTTTGTGCAGGAGCCTTACTGGAATTTTTACGAGTGGAAGGAGGGCTTGGACGGCGGCGAAGTCCACCGCGACAAAGCCGTGGCTCTGCGCTATGACAGCTGCCTGAATTTCCTGTATCTGTATGCTTTGCAGCAAATGCAAAAGCTGTGCGGGGCATTGGGCGTACAGGACGTGTACGGGGGGCAGATCCCCGCACTGAAGCAGGCACTCGTGCAAAACTTTTACGACGAGGAGCGCGGGATTTTTGCGGCAGTCTCCGAGCAGGGGAAAAAGAGCGTTTACGCCCAGCTTCCGCAGGCGCTTGCGCTCGCAACAGATTGCTGCCCGAAGGGCAAGGAAATGCTTATCGCCTGCCTGACGGACGGGCAGGACCTCGTTACCCTCAGCCTCAGCAACAAAATCTGGGCTTACGAGGCGCTCATCAAGGAAGATCAGCTGGAATACGTCCTGAAAGACATTGAAAAGACCTTCGGCCCGATGGTCCTTTGCGGCGACAAAACGCTATACGAAACGGAAGGGGGCGCCAACGATTTCCATTATGCGGGCAGTCTTTGTCACGGCTGGTCGGCGGTCCCTTGCTATATTTTCCGCCGTTACGCAAAGGAAATTGTACAAAAAAAGCTGATACGTCTCTCGTTTTCTGAGACAAATTGATCAAAATAAAGCTTTAAAATTTCTGCCGCGGACAATTTTGTCCGCGGCAGTCCTTTTTGTATGTTTTTTTTGGTGAGCGTGTAATGTTTTGCGGTTCTGATTTTTGCAAAGGGAATCAACGATCTTTGATTTTCAGACAGAAAATCTTTCAAAGGAATAAGGGAATGTTTATTTTTTCAAGGGCTTTTACTTTTTTTGTCGAATCTATTAAATAAGTAGAAATTTACAAAAGTTAAGGAGAACATATGGATGAATATTACTGAGCTATTACAAAAAATTCAACCGTAAATTTTTGAAAGGGGAACTTGAGCCTCAAATCGGCGAGAAATGGACTTTTTTTGTTGAAAAATAAACAGAAAAATGAATTTTATCATAGGTTTATCTTTCATATAGAGCAGAAAATTGTGGAGATGATCAAAAATTGCCGAAACCCCTAAAGGGGCCCCCTCGGCAAGGCGTCGGGCTTCGCCCTCGCACGAACGACGCGCGGTATGTTTTTTTCTGTGTTGTCCTTCTTTTCGGCGCGCGTAGTTCTCGTCTGTCCCACAAAAAAAGGAAGTCCCGTTTTCGGGACTTCCCTTTTTTATGTGGGACAGACGAGAACTACGCGCGCCGAAAAGAAGGAGAATGCAGAAAAAAAACATATCGCGCGTCGTTCGTGCGAGGGCGAAGCCCGACGCCTTGCCGAGGGGGCCCCTTTAGGGGTTTCGGCAATTTATGATCATCTCCACCATAAAAAAGGGAAGTCCCGAAAACGGGACTTCCTTTTTTTGTGGGACAGACGAGAACTACGCGCGCCGAAAAGAAGGAGAATGCAAAAAAACATATCGCGCGTCGTTCGTGCGATGGCAACGCCCGACGCTTTGCCGAGGGGGCCCCTTTAGGGGTTTCGGCAATTTCTGATCATCTCCACC
>DXFX01000087.1 GCA_019114245.1 Candidatus Borkfalkia faecipullorum
TTATATCACCGGGAAAGACGCGGGGCAACCTTTGAAAAAGTTTTCCCCGCACCCTTTCCAAACAATATAACCAAAGTAATGTTGCTGACCCGTAGAACGGTCAAATCCAAACAACATTATTATACGAGAAACAAATGGATAACTGCATTTTCTGTAAGATCATCGCGGGGGAGATCCCCTCGAACAAGGTGTACGAGGACGAGGATATGCTCGCCTTCCGCGACATCAATCCGCAGGCAAAGGTACACGTATTGGTCGTACCCAAGTCGCACTTTGCCACCCTTGCCGAGATGAACGCCGCGCAGGCGGAGCTCGTCAAAAAGTGCATGGTAAAGATCCCGTCCATCGCAAAGAGCCTGGGCCTGGACAACGGGTACCGCCTCATCATCAATCAGGGCGAGGACGCGGGCCAGACGGTGCATCACCTGCACATCCACATTCTCGGCGGGCAGAGCATGGGCGAAAAGATGCTCTGAAAAAAGCGTAAAACCGCCCGAAAAACGTTTGACATTCTCCTCGATTTCCGATAAAATAATGCTGTTAACGAATTGCGTTTGGCGAAGGAGGGTTGAGAGGAATGTCCACGATCAGAGTCGGCGAAAACGAATCGATTGACAGCGCGCTGCGCCGTTTCAAGAGAAAATGCTCCCGCGACGGCATCATCGGCGATCTGCGCCGCAAAGAGCATTATGAAAAGCCTTCCGTCCGTAAAAAGAAGAAGTCGGAAGCGGCACGCAAGAGAAGCATCAAAAACTGAAACACAAAAGCCTGTTATTGAAAGATAGCAGGCTTTTTGTTTTGCGAAAAATGTCAAAAAAACGGCAAGCGGGGAGGGAGAAGGATATGAACGGGCAAAAGAGTTTCAAATCGATCGCGCGGGAGGCGAAACAGCGCCTCAAAACGGGGTTCTGGCAGGACGCCCGCCGCGAGATGGACGGCACGATGGCAAAGGCGCGGGAAAGCGGGGTCAGCGAAAGCCGCGCCTGTCGCTACTTTGCGGGCAAGGTGACCTGCACCATCCGCGGCGGCGACGACGACGCCTTTTACGGGCGCGTGCGCGCCATGCTTCTCTCGGAGGGGGAGGTGTCCGACGCCTTGGCGCGCCTCACGGACAGGGAAGTGTTCGACAAGCTTTCCTACGAGGAAAAGCAGCGGTATATGCTCAACCTCTCCGAACGCTACTTAAAGGCGCTGGAACGTTTCCGCCGCGAGTGCGAGTTCGAGGGCAGGGGATAAGAAAATGCCGCCCGTTCTATTGCGAACGGGCGGGTTTTGTGTTATAATAGAGAGGAAACGTGCAGGCCGCAGAGAGCGCGGCGCGGGGGTACCATGGAAGACATTCTGCAAAAACTCAACGAAGAACAGATCAAACCGGTCACGGATACGGAAGGCGCCGTACTCGTTCTGGCGGGGGCGGGCAGCGGCAAAACGCGCGTGCTCACCTCCCGCATCGCCTATCTCATTCAGGTGAAGGGGGTGTATCCCTCTTCCATTCTCGCCATCACCTTTACCAACAAGGCGGCAAAGGAAATGCGCGAGCGCCTCTCCGTCATGGTGGACGGCGCGGCGAGTATGTGGATCTGCACCATCCACAGTATGTGCGTGCGCATTCTGAGGATGTATGCCGACCGCCTCGGCTTCACCCAAAACTTTTCCATTTACAGCGAAACGGAGCGCACGGCGGTCATCAAGCGCGCCTTTGCGGAATGCGGGTACGAGGACGAAAAACTCCTCAAAAACGTAAAGTTCCACATCGCCAACGCCAAAATGCTCGGCCTGGAGCCGCGCGACTACCAGGCGGAAAACGCGGGCCAGCGCAACATTGACGAGGTCACGCGGGTGTATTCCGCCTATTGCGATCACCTCAAAAAGAACAACGCTCTGGATTTTGACGACCTGCTCACCCAGACGCTCCGCCTTCTGGAAACGGACAAGGACGCGCTGGAATACCTTTCGGGCAAGTTCCGCTACATACACGTGGACGAGTTTCAGGATACCAACCGCGTGCAGTACGAGATCATCCGCCTGCTCGCCACCGTGCACGGCAATCTGTTTGCCGTGGGCGACGACGACCAGAGCATTTACGGCTGGCGCGGCGCAAAAATCGAAAACATTCTCGGCTTTGAAAAGGATTTCAGGGACGCAAAGGTGTACAAGCTGGAGCGCAACTACCGCTCGACCAAGAGCATTTTAAAGCTTGCAAACGAGGTCATCCGCAACAATGGCCGCCGCAAGGACAAGGTGCTGTGGACGCAGAACGAGGAGGGGGTCCCCGCCCAGTACTACGCCGCGGAGACGGAAAACGACGAGGCGCTGTTCGTCGCCCGCACCATTTCCGATCTCATGAACAAAAACCGCTACCGCTTTTCCGATTTCGCCGTGCTCATGCGCATCAACGCGCTCACGCGCGCGTACGAGCAGGAGTTTGCAAAGTACAACATCCCGTACCGCGTGTTCGGCGGCTTCAAGTTCTACGAACGAAAGGAGATCAAGGACCTGCTCGCCTATCTGCGCGTCATCAGCAACCCCTTCGACAGCGAGGCGGTCACGCGCATCGTCAACGTGCCAAAGCGCGGCATCGGCGCGCGCACCATCGAGGTGCTGGAAGAGTACGCCAATCAGACGCAGCTCTCCGTCTACGATGCGGTGCTGGACGTGGACGAGCTTCCCCTCAACGCGGGCAGCAAACAGAAAGTGCGCGCCTTCGGCACCCTCCTCAAAGAGCTGGTCATCAAGGGGGACACCATGAGCGCGGACGAGCTCATCCGCGAGGTCATCAACGATTCGGGCATTCTCTCCATGTACGCGGACGATTCGGACGAGAGCATCAACAAAAAGGCGAACATCGACGAGTTTGTCAACTCGGTAGACGAGTTCTGTAAACTCAATAAAGGGGCCACGTTGTCCGATTTTCTCAACCAGGTCACGCTGAGCTCGGACACGGACGACATGGACGAGAGCGACTACGTCACCCTCGCCACCATCCATTCGGTCAAGGGGCTGGAGTTCAAAACGGTGTTCGTGGTGGGCATGGAGGAAAACATTTTCCCCGTCTCCCGCGCGGCATTCGACGACAACGAGCTGGAAGAGGAACGCCGCCTCATGTACGTCGCCATCACGCGCGCGGAGGAGCGGCTGTACTTCACCCGTTCGCGCAGCAGGTATCTGTACGGCGAGCGCAGCGCCACCCTTCCCTCCCGCTTTCTGCAGGAGCTTTCCTCCGTGCTGGACGTCGAACCACGCCGCTCTTCCTATTCCGATTACACCAACCGCAACTATTCCGTCGGCTATTCGGGCTACGGCTCCCGCCGCAGTTTTTCGCGGGAAAGGTCAACTTCGCGGGACGATTACGGCTATCAGAGCGACCTGCCGCCGCAGACGTCCGTCGGCTCTTCTTTCTCCGCCGCGGGCGGGTATCGTCGCCAAAATGCGGTGACGTCCGCGCAATATTCGGACAAAAAGGACTACGCAGCGTTCAAAACGGGGGTCAAAGTGCGCCATCCCAAGTTCGGGGACGGGCTCATCATCTCCACGCGCGGGGAGGACGCGCAGAAAATTGCCAACGTCAGCTTCCCTGGTCTTGGCATCAAGTCTTTGTCCGTGCAGATCGCACCCCTCACAATCATCGGGTAAAGGAGCTTTTTTATGGATATCACGCAGAAAATGCGGGAACTCGTGGACGTTCTCAACCGCTACGCGTATGAATATTACGTGCTGGACGCGCCCTCCGTGGAGGACGCCGTGTACGACAAACTGTACGATCAGCTGAAAGAGCTGGAGCGCGAAAGCGGCACCGTTTTGTTTGATTCCCCCACGCGCAGGGTGGGCGGCGAACCCGTCAAGGCCTTTGCCCGCCACACGCACGTCGCGCGGCTGTACAGTCTGGACAAGGCGGTCACCGAGGACGAGCTGGACGCCTTTTTCGCCCGCGTTTCCAAGGTGAAAGAGGATGCGGAGTACACCGTGGAATACAAGTTTGACGGCCTGACCATGTGCCTCACCTACGAGGACGGCAAGTTTGTGCGCGCCACCACGCGCGGCAACGGCGTCGAAGGGGAGGACGTCACGGCGCAGGTGCTCACCATCAAAAGCTACCCGCTGTCCATTCCCTACAAGGGGGTGCTGGAAGCCAAGGGGGAGGCGATCATCCGCCTTTCCGTACTCGAAGAGTACAACCGCACGGCGGCGGAACCCCTCAAAAACGCGCGCAATGCCGCCGCGGGCGCGGTGCGCAACCTCGATCCCGCCGTCACCGCCGCAAGAAAACCGGAAATTCTCTTTTACGACGTCAATTATATGTCCGAGGGCTCGCTCTCCTCGCAGACGGAGGCGGTAAAATTTCTCGAAGAGCAGGGGTTCAAGACCTTTCACCATACAAAACTTTGCAAGACCCCGCAGGAAGTCAAGGACGCCATTGCTCAGATCGACCTCTCCCGCAAGAGCATCGACGTGCTGACGGACGGCGCCGTCGTCAAAGTCAACGACTTTGCCGTGCGCGAAGCGCTGGGCTATACGGACAAATTCCCCCGCTGGGCGATCGCCTTCAAGTTTGAGGCGGAGGAAGCGGTCACCACCGTGCGCAAGGTCACCTGGCAGGTGGGCAGAACGGGCAAACTCACGCCGCTGGCGGAAGTGGACCCTGTCGAACTTGCGGGCGCCACCGTGCGCAAGGCAACGCTCAACAATCTGGGCGACATCCGCAGGAAGGACATCAGGATCGGCAGCAAGGTGCTCATCCGCCGCAGCAACGAGGTCATCCCCGAAATACTGGGCGCGTACGAGCACACGGGCGAGAGCATCGAAGTCAACCCGCCCGCGGTCTGTCCCTATTGCGGCGCGCCCGTCGAGGAAGTGGGTGCCAACCTCTTCTGCACCAACAGGGAATGCCGTCCCCGCATCGTCGCGCAGCTTGCAAACTTTGCCAGCAAGGGCGCCATGGACATCGAGGGATTTTCGGAAATGACGGCGGAATTGTTCGCAGAAAAGCTGCACGTACGTCGTTTTTCCGACCTTTACGCGCTGGACAAAAAGGCGCTTTCGGGGCTGGAAGGGTTCGGGGACAAGAAGATTTCCAACCTTCTTTCCGCCATTGCGGCAAGCAAAAACGTGCCGCTGGATAAGTTTATCTTTGCGCTGGGCATCGACGGCATCGGTAAGGTGGCGTCCAGGGATCTCGCGCAGAGGTTCGGTTCGCTGGAAGGGTTGGAAAACGCCACCGTCGAACAGCTGGTGGAAATGGAAAACATCGGAGAAAAGACGGCGCAGAACATCGTGCGCTGGTTCGCGGACGAGGAAAACCGCGCAGAGGTGTCCCGCCTGCTGGCGGAGGGGGTCACGCCCGTCTTGCAGCAGGTCCACGCGGGCGGCATTTTTGCGGGGCAGAACGTGGTTCTGACGGGTACGCTGTCCCGTTACAAGCGCAGTGAGGCGCAAAAGCTCATCGAGGACGAGGGCGGAGTGTGCCAGAGTGCCGTCACGTCCAAAACCACGCTGGTAGTGGCGGGGGAAAGCGCTGGCAGCAAGCTGGACAAGGCAAAAGCGCTTGGCATCCGCATCATCGGCGAAGAAGAATTTGCAAAAATGCTGACAAAAGAATAATAATTTTTTCGATATTTTAATCGGGTATTATAAGCAAGCCAAAAATTTGGTGAATTATACTATTAAGTGCAACAGTAAAGAAAAAATGGAGTTCATACAGATCTGTGGTAAAATAGAGTTACGAAACCAAAACTTTGCCAAGGAGACCTGTATGAACTACAAACATTTTACCATAGAAGAGCGCTGTTGTCTACGAGAATACTATGTAAAAGGGAAAAGTTATCGGGAAAT
>DXFX01000088.1 GCA_019114245.1 Candidatus Borkfalkia faecipullorum
GCGCAAATCTTGTTCTCACTTCTTTCATAATAGACCTCTTATTGGGCTGTGCGGAAGGATTCCAGCCTCCCGCTCAGGTAATAACTGTAAATTTCGCCGCCCGCGCAGATGACGCAGTCGCGCACGGCGACGCCGTATGTATTGCAGGTGCGGAACACTTTGCGCAGGGATTCGTCGTCCTGCGCAGAGGGGCTGAGAACGCCGCTGGGATGGTTGTGCACGAGCAGCACGCCCTGCGGCGCGATCTCTTTGAGGAGGTAATCGAGCTGGCGCTCGGAAATGCCCACGCGCGCGCAGTCCTCGCCCGCGACGATCTTGGTGCAGAGGACAAACCCGTCCTCGTCCGTAAAGTACATTTCCAGCCGCTCCTCCGCAAGGGAGGCAAAGCGGTTGCGGACGTGTTCGGAAACGTCGTACGCGCTGTAAAGCCGAATGCGGTTGCGCGGCGTTTCGCTGATGCGGCGGTAAATGCTGCCGATCAGGTAGATATACTCCGCCGTGCGCGGGCCGATGCCCGCCAGCGTGCATAACAGGCGCGGCGTCGCCTCAAACACGCTCTGCAGATCCCCGAAACTGTCCAACAACAAGTGTGCTACGGGGTTGGTGTTTTTTCTGCTGATTGCATCGAACAGCAAAATTTCCAGAATTTCGCAATCGGTCAGCTTTTCTCCGTGCGCAAACAGTTTGTCGCGCATCCTCTCTCTGTGTCCTTCGTGCATCGACGTACTTTTTTACCCAAGTTTTTTATTATTGTACCACATTCTGCGCTGTTTGTACAGTTTTTTGCGGGAAAAAGCCGCCATTTTGCGCAAAACCCGAAGGGAGCCGCGCAGTCGCGCGGCTCCCTTCGGGTTGGGGGGAAAAGATTTTATTTCTCGCTGAGGTCGAGGTACGCAACGGGGTCGATGCTTTCCCCGTTTTTCGCCACCTCGAAGTGCAGGTGTGCGCCTTCGTTGTACTCGTTGCCCATGGCGTCCGCCGCCGCGGAAACCGTGCCGATCACGTCGCCCTGTTCCACCTTGTCGCCCGCACGCAGGCTTTCGGACACGTCGACGGACGCGTACTCCGTTTTCAGGCCGTTGCCGTGGTCAATGACGATTTTTCCGCCTTCCAAAAGGGTCTGCGTGACGCTTTCCACCGTTCCTGCATAGGCGGCCGTGACGGGCGTTCCCGCTTCCGCCTTGAAATCGACGCCCGTGTGCAGGTTATAGCGGTTGAGCGTGGAATTGTACCAGAACGTGTACCCCGTTGCCACCGTAGCGCCCGAAACGGGAAGGGAAAAGACGATTTCCGTGCTGCTGGGTTCCTCATCGTCATCCTTGTCCTCGTCATCGTCATCGTCGTCCGGCTGTTCGACGGGGGGATCGGTGTTTTCCAGATCCGATTCGCCCGGCTGCGGGAAGAACACGACCGTGAGCGTGATTGCCGCCGCAACGATGAGCGCGCAGGCGGACAAAAGAATGTAGTAAAGACTTCTGCGTTTGGATTTGACGGGCGTTTCGCCCTGCTTGTTTTCAGACATGATTGCCTCCGAAAGATTTTGATGATTGAATTTTTGACCGTTTTCCGCGTTTTATACATCCTTTGTAAAAAATTTTTTCAGTACCCGCCGAAAATGACGGGACTGCCCGCACAGCCCGACTCCCCGCGCACGGAGATATGCAGGTTGACCGTCTGCCCGCGCAGCAGTACGCCCGCGCCGAGATGGGGAGAAAAATAATAATAGTCGGTGACGTCCCCCGTCTGCTGCGTGAACAAAAGCTTTGCCCCGTACTTTTCCGCCTGGGCAAGAGCCTGCTCCGCGCTTGCAAAGCGGGCGCTTTCGCCCGTAAGGTGCGAGGCGCTGCGCTTGACTGAGAGCGCGTCCTTTGCGTCCGCAAACAGCATTTGCGCCTGCGAGGAAGCGCTCTGCGTGTAAAAGATGTAGCTCTCCGCCCCTTCAAAGAGCACCCGCTTGTCCAGATACTGCGGCGCGATGAGCAGAGCCAGCGACAGCAGCGCGCACAGCGCGGCGGTGAAAAAACGCGTCATGTTTCCCTCCCGAACGGCAGGGCCGTTCCGATAAAAAAACCGCCTCCGACGGTTCGGAAGCGGTTATTGCCATTTTGCTGTCTTTTTATTCTATTGTTTTCCCTTTTTTCCGAGAGGAATGTGCGCGCACGCGTTTAAGGAAAGATCGGAGAAGTTGCGCGCGCGGTACTGCACCAGCCCCTCCGCCGCGATCATGGCGGCGTTGTCCGTACAGAATTTCTTTTCGGGGAGCACGGCGCGCAGTCCGTTAGCGGCGCATTCGCGCACGAGGCTCTCGCGCAGATAGGTGTTGGCGATCACGCCGCCGCCCGCCGCGATCGTCTTGCAGCCGCATTCGAGCGCGGCGCTCACCGCCCGCTCGACGAGCACGTCGCACGCGGCGCACTGAAAGGACGCCGCCACGTCCGCACGGCTGTACTCTTCCCCTTTCTGCTCCTTGTTGTGGCAGTAGTTGATGACCGCCGTCTTTAACCCGCTGTACGAAAAATCGTACCCGTTGCCGCGGAACATTTTGGGGAATGGAATGCAGTTTTTCCCCTCCCGCGCCAGCCGCTCGATGTTGGGCCCGCCCGGATAGGGAAGCCCCAGCACGCGCGCCGCCTTGTCCATCGCCTCGCCCGCCGCGTCGTCCCGCGTGGAGCCTAAAATTTCAAACTCGGTGTACGATTTTGTGTACAGAATTGCGGTGTGTCCGCCGCTCGCCAGCAGGGTGATGAAGGGCGGTTCCAGCGCGGGATCGGCAAGATATGCCGCCGCCATGTGACCGCGGATGTGGTTGACGCCGATGAGCGGCACCCCCAGCGCATACGCAAAGGACTTGGCAAAGGAAAGCCCCACCAGCAGCGCGCCCAACAGCCCCGCCCCGTAGGTGACGGCGACCGCATCCAGAAGGCTCTTGTCGATGTTTGCCTCTTTTAAAGCGGAAGAAACGGCTTTGGAAATGGCGTCCGTGTGGGCGCGGGAGGCGATCTCCGGCACCACGCCGCCGTATTTTGCCTGCTCCGCCGCCGAAGAGAGAATGACGGAAGAGAGCAGTTTCCTGCCCTGCACCACGGCCGCCGCCGTTTCGTCGCAGGAGCTCTCTATCCCCAGAATGAGCGGCTCCGCCTTCAGGCTGATATTTTTGAATTTCTCGGCATAGTTCATGCAAATTCTCCCCGCCCGAAGCTGTGCGGATCCGGGCGCCTTTTGTTAAAAAAATGAGGGGACGCCCCTCATTTTTTGAGATCTTTCAGTCCCTTGGGCAAGCGGTCGTACACGACGACGCGCTCGCTTTCGCCGAACAGTTCGTCAAACGCCGGCTGAAACAGAGCCGCCATGTATTCGGAAATGTACACTTTGCCCGAAAACTCCGATTTCCACAGTTCTTCCAGGAAATCAAAGTCGAGAAAGGTATCCGTGATGCGCTGTTTGCGGAAGGTGATGCAGGTTGCCGTGCGCGTGTCGCACAGGTCCAGCTCGTTTTCGTCCGCGCTTTTCAAGAGCACGAGCGCGGGCAGATACGCCTCCCCGTCCTTCGCGCCGAAGGGTACGGGAACAAATCCCCTGCCGCGGCGGTATTCGTCGTAAATGCAGATGACGGCCGCGCCGATCTCCTGCACGGGGATCTTGTGCGGCACCCCGCCCCGCTTGTAGTGCAGGACGTTTCCGCGAAGGCCGTACCTTTCAAACAGTACAAACTGGGGGAAAGCCGCCACCAACACGCCCGCGGCGATGCAGACGACGGCGAGCCACAAAAGGTCTGCCCAAAGCAGTCCGAGCACCCCCACGGCCGCAAACACCGCGCCCAGAACGAGGAAAAAGACCATGTTGGGCGTGCGCCGCCAGATCTTATAATACTTTTTCATGTCAGCTCTTTTTCAGATAGTCGATGATAAAGGGCTGGATGTCGCCGTCCATCACCGCCTGGATGTTGCCCGTTTCGTACCCCGTGCGGTGGTCTTTGACCAGAGTGTACGGGCAGAACACGTAGCTGCGGATCTGGCTGCCCCACTCGATCTTTTTGATCTCGCCCTTGATGTTCGCCTCGTTGGCAAGGCGCTCGCTCTCCTTGAGTTCGATGAGCTTGGAGCGCAGCATTTTCATCGCCATTTCGCGGTTCTGGATCTGCGAACGCTCGTTCTGGCAGGAGACCACGATGCCCGTGGGAATGTGCTGGATGCGGATGGCGGATTCCGTCTTGTTGATGTGCTGGCCGCCCGCGCCCGAAGATCGGAAAGTGGTGACCTTCAGATCCTCGCTGCGGATCTCCACGTCGCCGTCGTCGTCGATCTCGGGCATGACTTCCAGCGATGCGAACGAGGTGTGGCGGCGCTTGTTTGCGTCGAACGGGGAAATGCGCACCAGGCGATGCACGCCTTTTTCCGCTTTCAGATACCCGTAAGCGTTTTCGCCCTCGATTTTGAAATCCACGCTCTTGATGCCCGCCTCGTCGCCGTCCAGGCGGTCGAGTTCGGTCACTTTAAAGCCGTTGCGCTCCGCATAGCGGGTGTACATACGGTACAGCATGGAGACCCAGTCGCAGCTTTCCGTGCCGCCCGCGCCCGAATGCAGGGTGAGAAGGGCGTTGTTTGCATCGTATTTGCCGCGCAGAAGGGTGCGGATACGCATTTCTTCCAGGTCCTCTTCCACCGTTTTGAGCAGGCTTTCCAGCTCGGGAACAAGGTCCTCCTCCTCCGTTTCCTCGATGAGGTCGATGACCGAGTTCACCTCTTCCAGCGCCTTTTTCCCCTTTTCGTAAGAATGGATCTTGCCCTCGACGGAGGAAATTTCTCGACCGAGTTTGGTGGATTTTTCCAGATCCTGCCACACTTCGGGCTTTTCCTGTTCCGCTTTGAGCTGGGCAAGTTTTCCGACAAGAATGTCGATGTCCAGCGCTTCCTTCGTCTCCTGCAGGGTGTCCTCAAGGGCTTTGGCGCGCAGCCTGTAATCGTCCGCTTTAAACATAATTTACCTCTCTGAATTTCACTTCCGATTATACCACAGCGGGCGCGCGCTTGTCAATCGTTGTTGCCTTTGCCGCTTTTTCCCAGCCCCAGATAGGCGCAGAGAAGGTCTGCCGCGGCAAAGATCCCCTTCAAATGCGTGCGCTCCATGCCGTGAGAGGCGTGTACGCCAGGGCCGATCAGCCCGCCCTTGAGATCGGCGCCCGCGCTCCACGCCGCGCCGACGTCCGAACCGTAATGCGGGTACACGTCCACCGCATAGTCGATCCCCTCCGCCTCTGCAAGAGAGATGAGCCGCTCGACCATCTCATGATCGTACGGGCCGCGGCTGTCCTTGGCGCACACGGATACCTGCGTTTCGCGGCAGGCGAGCCCGCCGCCCACACAGCCCATGTCCACCGCCAACAGCTCGTCCGCGCCCGAAATGCTCGCCGCGCCGTGGCCCGTCTCCTCGTAATTGGTAAAGTAAAAATCGGTGTCGTATTCGGGGAGCAGTCCCTCCTGTTTCATGCGGTACAGCGCCGTGAGAAGGCAGACGCTGCCCGCCTTGTCGTCCAGAAAGCGGGACTTGACAAACCCCGATCCCGTGACCGTGGTTTTGGGGTCGAGGGCGATGAAACAGCCCGTGCCGATGCCCAGCGCCGCCACTTCCTGCGCGGAGCGCACGTCCTCGTCCAGGCGCACGAACATGGTCTTTTCCGTGCGTTCGAGCTTGCCCGCGTCCTGAAAGACGTGGCAGGAGCAGGAATCGCACAAAAAGGTGCCCGTGTACACCTTGCCGCCGCGCGCGTAGATACGGCAGTATTCGCCGTCAAAGGTGGGCAGGACGGGCCCGCCCAGGCAGGTAAAGCGGAGCTTACCGTCCGCGTCCACGCCGCGCACCATGGCGCCCAGCGTGTCCGTATGCGCGCTGACCGCGCGGCGCAAGCCGCCCTTTCTGCCCGCCACGCTGACTTTGACAAGGCGCTTGTTGCTCTCCTCCGCCGCATATCCCATGCCGCCGAGCTTGTCTTTGAGCAGGCGGTTGACCTGTTCGGGGAAGCCCGTGGGGCTGTCCGCCGACATCAGTTCGTTCAGGGCGCCGACGATAAATTCTCTGTAATTTTCCGCTTTCATACTTCTCCTTTGGGCGCACGCGGCGCATCCGTTAAAAAATCCCCTGCGGCGCCGCCGCAGGGGATCAGGTTCGTTCTATCAATACTTGGTGACGCGAACTTCCTGAATGACGATGGGCTTGACGGGGACTTTGTACGTCACGTCGTAGCTTCCGCCCTCTACATATGCGTCCGCGATGTCGAGCGTTTTCTCTTCGGTAAAGTCCGCATCTTCCAGATCGTTGTCCTCGAGATAGGTGTCGATGGCAGACATGAGATTTTCCAGCGCCGTCTTGGAATCGGCGTCGGCCAGCTGGCCGAACACGCAGTAGTTGTCGTCCGTGGAAGAGCTGGTGCTCGTGTACACATAGAACAGCGACGTCACGCTGTTTTTATAGTACGGGCTGCTCCCCTTCGTGTCCGAATTGGCGTTCTGATAGGTGACGTTGTAGGTGTCCCCGGGGGTGTTCGCCTTGGTGACATAGGTGTAGGTACCCAGAGCGCCGTAGCTGTTTCTCAGGCCCGTTCCGTCCTCGATGCTGTGTCCGTTTGCCGTGGTTTCGCCGTGCAGGCGGTTGGTTGCGACGTCGTTTTTCCAGACGGTCGCCTTGATGACCTTCACCGCGCCGTCCTCGGCAAGCGTGAGCCCGTCGTAATCGAGCGCCGTGAGATCTTCCAGCGTGTCCGCGTTGTCCGTGTCCACCTGGCCGTCCACCTCGTAGGTGTAGCCGCCGCCCACCATGCGGTCGGACCGGTAGTCGTGAATGACCGTGTTATCGAAAAAGTCCCCGTCGATGAGAGCCATGTAATGCTCCACCGTCTGCGCGTAATAATCGCGGTACAGTTTATAGTTGAGGGTGTACGTCTCCCCGTTGAAAGAGAGCGTCATGCGGATCTCGGGAAAGCTGTTGCTGCAAGCGGTAAACGCGAACGCGCTGCCCACGAGCGTGGCCGCCGAAACCGCCACCGCAAACAATTTTTTTACTCCGCCAAGAGTCTTGCTCATATTGCCTCCTGATGATGATATACTCGAAAAAAAGCGCGGCAATGCCGCAAAAAGGTACTATTTTATTTTATCTTTTATTTTGCAAATCGTCAAGTACTTTTGCACATTTGCCGCAGATTTCTGCCGATTTATCACAAAATACACCGTTTTTTTCACTGCTGCGGCGCAAAAAGCGGACGAACGGATACCCGCCTGCAAAGCCCCGTCCCCCGCTTTTGCGAGCGCTTCGGCCGCGGGCCGCGGAGGGACTGTTCCGCCGCGTTCTCCGACGGGGCGCGCAGCCCCCGAAAATGCAAAAAAACGGGAACGTTCCCGTTTTTTTGCGCGATCGGTGCAATTACACCAATTCGATGATTGCCATTTCGGACGCATCGCCGCGGCGCTCGCCGAGGCTGATGATGCGCGTGTAGCCGCCTGCGCAGTTCTTTTCGTCGTTGCGCTGTGCGTACTTGGGTGCGATCTCATTGAAAAGTTTTTCGATGAGGGGGTGCGCCACGTCCTTGGTGCGTGCCTTGTATGCGGATTTGCTCTCGTTGAAGCCCTTGATCTCCTGCAGATCGTACAGCTTGCTCATGATCCTGCGGCGCGCGGCAAGTTTCTTGGGGCCGTCCTTGACGACCGTGACCGTGACTTCCTTTTCCTTTTTGCCCGTCTTTTCGGTGACGACCTTGCTGCTTTCGATGGTGTCGTCATACGAATTGATCGCCGCGGTGATGATCTTTTCGACGTAAGCCTGCAATTCCTTTGCGCGCGCTTTCGTCGTCTCTATTTTTCCGTACCAGAGAAGGTTGGAAGCCTGGTTTCTCAAAATGGCGATTCTCTGCTCGCTCGTTCTGCCCAATTTTCCCGGCATAGTGTTAGTCCTCCTTTTTTTCTAATGAAAGGCCGTAGGATTCCAGTTTCTGAATGACTTCGTCCAACGACTTTCTGCCGAGGTTGCGAACTTTGAGCATTTCATCCTCGGTTTTCTTGGTTAAATCTTCGACGGTATGGATGTTCGCGCGTTTGAGGCAGTTGTAGGAACGGACGGAAAGGTCCATGTCCTCGATTGCCATAGCCAGAACCTGCTGCTGTTTGTCGTCCTCGTTTTTGACGAGAATGTCCATCCCTTTGATGGAATCGCTGAGGTTTACGAACAGTCCGATGTGATCCTGCATGATTTTTGCGGCGAGCGAGACGACCTCCTTTGCGGAAAACGCGCCGTTCGTCCACACTTCCATGACCAGCTTATCGTAATCGATGCTCTGTCCCACGCGGGTGCTTTCTACATTGTAGTTGACCTTTTTGACGGGGGTGTAGATGGAATCGACGGGGATGTAGCCGATGGGATGGTTTTTGTTGGAATCTGCGCCCTTGTATCCCCTGCCGCGGCCGACGGTGACTTCCATGTCGATCTTGGAGCCTTCGTCAACGGTGCAGACGTGCGTCTCCTTGTTGATGACTTCCACTTCCGCGTCCTGCATCAGGTCGGCGCCCGTGATCTCCGTGGGGCCTTCCTTGCAGATATGAAGCGTTTTGACGTAGTCTTTGTCTGTCGACGCCGTCTGAATGGCGAGCGTTTTGAGGTTGAGGATGATTTCGGGAACGTCCTCCTTGACGCCGGGAAGCGCGGAAAACTCGTGCTTGACCAGGCCGTCCGGGTAGAACCGGATGCCCTGCACGGCCGCACCGGGAAGCGCCGAAAGAAGTATTCTTCTCAGACAGTTTCCTATTGTAAGACCGAAGCCCTTTTCGAGAGGTTCGACGACGATTTTTGCATAGCTCTTCGCCTCGTTTTCCTCTACCTCGATTCTGGGCATATCCATTTCGATCATGCGTTTTTACCTCCTTGCTTCGGCGTTCAAATTACTTGGAGTACAACTCGACGATCATGTGCTCTGCGATCTGGCTGTCGATGTCCTCTCTTGCAGGCAGCGCGATTACCTTCCCTTCCAGTTTTTCGGGGTCGAATTCCAGCCACTTGGGCAGGTTGCCGACCTTAGAAGTTTTGATCTGTTCGTAATATTTGTCTTTTTTCCTGTTTTCCTTGACTGCGATGACGTCGCCCGCCTTGACGATGTAGGAGGGAATGTTCACCGTTTTGCCGTTGACGGAGAAGTGCGCGTGGTTGACAAGCTGCCTTGCCTGTGCGCGGGATCCGCCAAGACCCATACGGAACACGACGTTGTCCAGACGGCGTTCCAGAAGGGAGAGCATATTTTCACCCGTGATGCCCTTCATGCGGTCAGCCATCTCATAGTATTTGCGGAACTGGCCTTCCTGCACGCCGTAGATCCTCTTGGTCTTCTGCTTTTCGCGAAGCTGCAGGCCGTACTCGGAAACTTTCTTTCTCGCCGCGCCGTGCGCACCGGGAGCGGTGGGACGCTTCTCGAACGCGCATTTGGTCGAATAGCATCTGTCACCTTTCAGGAAAAGCTTTGCGCCCTCCCTGCGGCAAAGACGGCATTTGGAATCTCTGTATGTTGCCATTTCTTTTTCTCCTTAAAATTATACTCTGCGGCGTTTCGGGGGCCTGCATCCGTTGTGCGGAATGGGCGAAACGTCGGTGATGAGCGTGATCTCCAGATCTGCCGCTGCAAGCGCGCGGATAGCCGCTTCCCTGCCTGCGCCGGGGCCTTTGACATAGACTTCGACGGAACGGAGCCCGTGTTCCTTGGCGATCTTTGCCGCCGTGTCCGCTGCGGACTGCGCTGCGAACGGCGTGCCCTTCCTCGAACCCTTGAAGCCGAGGCTGCCTGCGCTCGACCACGAAATGGCGTTGCCGTTCATGTCCGTGATGGTGACGAGCGTGTTGTTGAACGAGGACTGGATATGTGCCTGGCCCTTGTCAACTTTTTTCAGCTCTTTGCGGCGGCGCACCTGCGCTGCCTTTTTCGTTGCTGCTGCCATTGTTCTTATCCTCCTCGATTATTTCTTCTTCTTAGCGACCGTGCGGCGCGGGCCTTTACGCGTACGCGCGTTGCGCTTGCTGCTCTGTCCGCGGACAGGCAGACCCTTTCTGTGACGGATGCCGCGATAGCAGCCGATCTCCATCAGGCGCTTGATGTTCAGGTTGACTTCGCCGCGGAGTTCGCCTTCCACGCGAAGATTGTGGTCGATATATTCTCTCAGTTTGGAAACGTCGTTTTCGTCCAGATCCTTCACTCTCGTATCGGGATTGATGCCCGTCGCCGCAAGGATCTTTTTGGACGTGGTAAGGCCTATACCGTAGATATAGGTAAGCCCGATCTCCACCCTCTTTTCTCTGGGTAAATCTACACCGGCAATGCGTGCCATTGTCCTTTTGACCTCCGTTTGGTTTTTAAAATGGAATTGATTATATGGGAAATCCTGCGCGCGCCTCCCGCAAAAATTGGAATGGAGCGGGCGCCTTCGCGCACGAGTTTATTTTCACACTCAGCCCTGTCTCTGCTTGTGGCTCTTGTTCTTGGAACAGATGACCATGACTTTGCCGTTTCTCTTGATGACTTTGCACTTGTCGCACATAGGTTTGACAGACGGTCTTACTTTCATTTCTTTATTCCTCCGAAAAATTCTTCCGCGCTTTGCGCTATATTTCTGGTTTCCGGGCGTGCGCCCGGTTTACGGCGCATCAGTTTTTGCTGCGCCAGGTGATTCTGCCCTTGGTGAGATCGTACGGGCTCATTTCCAGTTTGACCGTGTCGCCGGGGATGATGCGGATGTAATTCATGCGCAGTTTCCCGGAAATGTATGCCGTGATCACGTGACCGTTGGAAAGCTGAACTTTGAAGGTTGCGTTGGGCAGCGCTTCAATGATCTTGCCTTCCGTCTCTATAACGTCGTCTTTGGACACAAATACTCCCTCCGAAAGATCGCTTGCGCCGAACGGCGCATGGTTAATTCCGACTTGCGGCAAGCTGCAAAAGCGCCGCGCGGATATTGCTGTTTTCGTCTTTCCCCTCTTCCGCTCGCCCGATCAGCTGCGGATAAAACGCCGGAAGAAGCCGCACATGCGCGCGGTTCTTGCGCTTGGGGTTTTGCAGCAGCCTGTATTTTCCGTCGCACAGGAGAAGCACGTTCCCCTCCGTGCCCGCAATGAGATACAGCCTGCCTTTATCTCTGCCGGCAACGCTGATGCAAGCGCCGCCCTTTTCAGGTTCCTGTACTTTCATGCCGCCGTTTATATGGTGAGGATCTCCACACCGTCCTCGCGGATGACCACCGTGTTTTCGTAGTGCGCCGCGGGCTTTTTGTCGCAGGTGACCGCCGTCCAGCCGTCGTCCAGCACGTCCACGTAACGCTTGCCCGCCAAAATCATCGGCTCGATGCACAGCACCGTGCCCGCCCGCAGGCGTACGCCCGTGCCGCGCTTTCCGTAGTTGGGAACGGACGGATCTTCGTGCATTTCCCTGCCGATGCCGTGGCCGACAAACTCGCGCACGACCGAAAATCCGTTTTCTTCCGCGTGCTGCTGCACGATGGCGCCGATGTCGAACAGGGGCGTGCCCGCCCGCAGGTTCTCCACCGCTTTCCAGAAGCATTCCTCCGTCACGCGGATGAGCTTGCTCTTTTCCTCGTCGATCTCCCCCACCGCAAAGGTGCGGGCGCCGTCGCCGTGGAAACCGTTTTTATACGCGCACAGGTCGATGCTGACAATGTCGCCCGAACGCAGCACCCTGTCTCCGGGAATGCCGTGCACGACCTCTTCGTTGACCGAAGCGCAGATGGATGCGGGATACCCGCTGTAACCCAAACAGGAAGGTTCGGCCCCGCGCGAACGGATGTACTTTTCTGCGTACGCGTCCAGTTCGGCGGTGGTGACGCCCGGCCTGACCTTGGAACCGACATATGCGAGCGTGTCGCGCACGATGGCGCACGGCTCGCGCATCAGATCGATCTCTTGTTCCGTCTTGACTGTTATCATGACTCGAACGCCGTTTTATTTGCGGAGGGCGTCGCAGATCCTTGCAAACACTTCGTCGATAGTGCCTTCGCCGTCGACGTTGAGCAGAACGCCCTTTTCCGTATAGTACTTGATGAGGGGCGCGGTCTGTTCGTTGTACACTTTGAGGCGGTTGCCCACCGTCTCTTCGTTGTCGTCCTTCCTCTGGTACAGCTCGCCGCCGCAGCGGTCGCAGCTGGTCTTGCCGTTCAGGAAATTGACGTGGTAGCTTTCGCCGCACGCCTTGCAGACGCGGCGTCCGCACAGGCGGTCCATCAGCAGGGACAGGTCGATGTCGAGGTTGATGACCGCGTCGACCTTGGAGAACTTATCCAGCTCCTGCGCTTGGAACAGGTTGCGGGGAAAACCGTCGAGGAGGTAACCCCGGGCGACGTCTGCTTCCGCAAGCCTGCCTTGCACGATCTTGCAGGTGACTTCGTCGGGGACGAGCTGGCCCTTGTCCGTGTAGGATTTTGCCAGAAGCCCGATCTCCGTGCCGCGCTTGATGTTGTCGCGGAAGATGTCGCCCGTGGAAATGTGCGGCAAGCCGAATTTATCGGAAATGCGGGTAGCCTGCGTGCCTTTTCCTGCGCCGGGGGCGCCGAGAAGAATGATATTCATGGAAACCTCTCTCCTTATTTTTTGCGGCGCCCGCCCCGCACGGGCGGGCGCCCTCTGTTTTTACTTTAAGAAGCCCTTGTAGTTCTTCATCATCAGCTGAGACTGCAACTGTTTGTCAAACTCGAGCGCCACGGACACCACGATGAGGATACCGGTGGTAGAGAACACGTTGACGAACTGCTGGCCCGCGAAGCTGAACGCGAAGGACGGGACAAACGCGACCAACGACAGGAAGATGGCTCCGAACAGCGTGATGCGGTTGGAGATCTTTTTGAGGTAGTCCGCGGTGGGTTTGCCCGGACGGATGCCGGGGATAAAGCCGCCGTTCTGCTGAACGCTCTTGGAAATGTCCTCGGGGTTGAACTGGATGGTCGCATAGAAGAAGGAGAACAAGAAGATGAGCACGCACAGCACGAGCGCGTACAGCCAGCCGAGAATGCCCTGACCGTTACTGAAGTTCTGCGCATACCAGCTGGTGGAATAGCCGCTCCAGAACAGGCCCATGATGAGATCGGGCAGGCTGATCAGCGCGAACGCGAAGATCAGAGGCATGACGCCGCTGCCGGAGATCTTGATGGGGATGACGGTGGACTGGCCGCCGTACATCTTTCTGCCCTTGACCTGCTTTGCATACTGCACGGGAATGCGGCGCTCCGCCAGGTCGACGGCTACGATGAGCGCGAAGATTACGACCGAGATGACGCAGAACACGATGATGGAAACCAGCGTGCCGATGTCGAAACCGTTTGCGACGGTGTCCTCGATCGGGGAGATGATGAGCGTGAGGCCCGCGGTGGAGATGATACCGATGAAGATGACCATCGAGATACCGTTGCCCACGCCGTATTCGGTGATGCGTTCGCCCAGCCACATGGTGAGCATGGCGCCTGCCGAGTACACAATGACCATGTAAATGTACACGAGCCATTTCTGGTTGCCGAACAGATTGACGATCTGCGAGCTGATGGCGCTGTCCTGCGCGAAGTTGATGATGATGCCGATCGCCTGCACGATAGCGAGCGCAAGCGTGAGGAACCGGGTGATGGCCGCAATTTTCTTTTTGCCTTCTTCACCCTGTTTGGAAAGCCGTTCGAGCGCGGGAATACCTACGCTGAGCAGCTGGATGATAATGGACGCGTTGATGTACGGTCCGATACCGAGCGCGAACAGCGTGCCGTTTGCAAGCGCGCCGCCCGTGACGGCGTTCATGAGATTGAGGAAGTTGTTGCCTTCGATCACCGTCGTAAACTGCGCGCCGTCCAGACCGGGCACGGGAATGTAGCAGCCGATCCTGTACACGAGCAGCAGAAGCAGGGTTATGAAGATCTTCTTCCTGATCTCTTTGACTTTAAATGCGTTCTTTAAAGTTTCGAACATCTTGCTCTCCTAAAAATGAAGTAGGTCTCCGCGGCCCTCGGGCAAGCGGAAATCAGAGGGTTTCCGCCGTACCGCCGGCCTTTTCGATCGCTTCTTTCGCGGATGCGGAGAACTTGGCTGCCTTGACCGTGAGCGCGACTTTGAGTTCGCCGCTGCCCAGCACTTTCAGGCCGCAGTTGTCCTTGACCTGCTTGGCAAGCTTGTGCGCCATGACAAATTCGTAATCGACGACCGTGCCTGCTGCGCAATTCGCCAGCTCGGAAAGGTTGACGATGACGTATTCCTTGCGGAATTTGTTGTTGAAGCCGCGCTTGGGGAGCCTTCTGTGGATCGGGGTCTGGCCGCCTTCAAATCCGGGACGTACGCCGCCGCCCGAACGCGCCCACTGGCCCTTGTGGCCCTTGCCGCTCGTTTTGCCAAGGCCCGAACCGATGCCCCTGCCAAGACGCTTGGCGGGCGTGTTAGAACCGATTGCGGGTTGTATCGTATCAATTCTCATAATTGCAAAGCTCCTTACAGCGTCTCGACCTTGACGAGGTGAGATACTTTTTTGATCTGCCCCTGAATGGCGGGGGTATCTTCATGCACGCGGCAGGAACGGATCTTTTTCAGTCCCAGTGCAGCCACCGTATCTTTCTGCGTCTGCGTGCTGCCGATGGTGCTCTTTACAAGCGTTACTTTGATCTGTGCCATAACTTCCTCCTCAGCCGAGAATCTCTTCTACGGTCTTGCCGCGGAGCGCCGCGACCTGTTCCGCCGTTTTCAGCTCGGCAAGCCCTGCGATCGCAGCCTTGACGCAGTTGATGGGGTTGCTGGTGCCGTGAGACTTGGTGCGGATATCCTTGATGCCCGCGCATTCCATGATGGCACGGACGGGGCCGCCCGCGATCACGCCGGTACCGGTGGGAGCGGGGAGCATATGAACGTGGCCCCTGCCGAATTTGCCGTCCACTTCGTGAGGGATGCTGGCGCCGACCATGGGAACGGTGACCAGATTTCTCTTCGCCTGCGCGGTTGCCTTTTCGATGGCTTCGGGAACTTCGTTTGCCTTACCCGTGCCTGCGCCTACCCTGCCCTTGCCGTCGCCGACAACGACCAGCGCCGCAAAGCGCATATTGCGGCCGCCCTTGACGACCTTGGTAACGCGGTTGACCTGGATCAGCTTTTTGATGAACCCGTCGTTTTCTTCCTGTCTTCTTTGAGGTCTTCTCTCTTCTCTTGCCATTGATCTCTCCTCCCTCAGAATTTGAGTCCGGCTTCTCTCGCGCCGTCTGCAACGCCCTTGACGCGGCCGGTGTAGATGTAACCGCCGCGGTCAAAGACGACCGTTTGAATGCCCGCCGCGAGTGCCTTTTTGGCAGCTTCCGCGCCGACGACCTTGGCTGCTTCCGTCTTGGTCAGTCCGGAAACCTTTTCCTTGATCGCCTTTTCCATCGTGGAAGCGGAGACGAGGGTGACGCCCTTTACGTCGTCGATCACCTGCACATAAATGTGGTTGAGGCTCCTGTAAACGTTGAAGCGGGGCGTTTCGGCTGTGCCGGAAATCTTTTTGCGGACGCGCGCATGACGCTGCACCCTGTCCGCGTTTTTATCAAATTTAGAAATCATATCTTACGCTCCTTTATTTGCCCGCGGTCTTGCCTTCCTTACGCTCGATCACTTCATCCTTGTAGCGGATGCCGTAGCCGTGGTAAGGTTCGGGTTCGCGCAGCGCGCGGATGTTCGCCGCTACCTGGCCCACTTTCACTTTGTCGATCCCGCTGACCGAGATCTCCGTCTGCGAGGGGCAGTCCAGCTTGATCCCCTCCACTTCCGAGAACTCGACGGGATGGGAATATCCGATGTTGAGCACGATCTTGCTGCCCTGTTTTGCCACTTTATAACCGACGCCGTTGATGACCAGGCTCTTCGTGTAGCCGGCGGTGACGCCCGTCACCATGTTGTGCAGGAGCGCCCTGTACAGCCCGTGCTTTGCCTTTACGTCAGCAGAATCGCTTGCGGGAGTGAGCACCGCGTGCCCGTTTTCCACCGAAAGGGAGATCCTTGCGTCGATGTCCTGTTCCAGCGTTCCTTTCGGCCCTTTCACGATCATCTTGCCGTCTTTGACTTCGACCGTGACGCCTGCGGGAAGCGCGACAGGCATTTTTCCGATTCTGGATGTTGCCATTGCGTGTGCCTCCTTACCAGACGAAACAGAGCACTTCGCCGCCGACGTTGGCAGCTTTTGCCTGTTTGTCCGTCATAATGCCTTTGGACGTGGACACGATGGCCGTACCCAGCCCTCCGAGAACCTTGGGCATCTTTTCCGCGCCGGAATAGCTTCTCAGACCGGGTTTGGACACCCTTTTCAGTCCGGAAATGACCGACTTGCCGCCCTCGGCGTATTTGAGATCGATCACGATCTTGCCCGAAAGACCGTCGTCAACAAACTCGACGTTTTTGACATAGCCTTCCGAAAGCAGGATGTTTGCGATCGATTTTTTCATATTGGATGCAGGAACTTCCACCTTTTCATGCTTGGCGGTGATCGCGTTCCTGATTCTTGTAAGCATATCTGCGATAGGATCTGTCATGATGTGCCTCCTTACCAGCTCGCCTTTTTCACGCCGGGGATCTGCCCCTTGTACGCGAGATTGCGGAAGCAGATACGGCAGATACCGTATTTGCGGAGCACCGCGTGCGGCCTGCCGCAGATGCTGCAGCGGGTGTACGCTCTCGTGCTGTATTTAGGCGTTCTCTGCTGTTTGTTGATCATTGATTTTTTAGCCATGTTCCGATCTCCTTATTTTTTGAAGGGCATACCCATTGCCCCGAGAAGCTCTCTCGCCTCTTCGTCCGTTTTCGCCGTGGTGACGAAGCAGATATCGAAGCCCCTGATCTTTTCTACCTGATCGTAGGAAATTTCGGGGAAGATGAGCTGTTCCTTTACGCCGAGGGCGTAATTGCCTCTCCCGTCGAAGGAGTTCGCGGAAACGCCGCGGAAGTC
>DXFX01000089.1 GCA_019114245.1 Candidatus Borkfalkia faecipullorum
ATTTCCCGATAACTTTTCCCTTTTACATAGTATTCTCGTAGACAACAGCGCTCTTCTATGGTAAAATGTTTGTAGTTCATACAGATCTCCTTGGCAAAATTTTGGTTTCGTAACTCTATTTTACCACAGATTTGTATGAACTCCTTTTTTTCTTTAGCTGTTGCACTTAATAGTATAATTCACCTCTCCTATTAAAACAGGGACGCATTTAGCGTCCCTGTTTCCCTGTCTGAAAATGTGAAATTATTAAACTGACGTGCAGAATTTTACAGTGTACCCATCCTCTTTACAAAAACTTTTTGTATCTTTTTATGTACAAACTTTTGACAAGAGTAGCCAAAACAAAGTATCCCGCAGCGATCAAAAGAAGGATCAGGAAAAAGCTACCAGGCAGCGGATACAACCCGAGCAAATTCCCCACAGGCGTGTACGGAACAGCTGACAACAACGCGATCCCCGCCAAAGACGAAATAATCACGGGCAAAGAAGCGCGGCTTCCGATCAACGGCAGTTTACGGCTTCTCAGCGTATGCACTACGAGACTTTGCGTCAGCATGGATTCGATAAACCAACCCGTCTGAAATGCGGCAACAAAAACGGCTGTTCCGCTGCCATAAAGGTCTGAAAAAGGCGCTCCGCAAATTGCAGGACAAACGACAAAAAACAGGACGGCAAAGGTGATCAGATCGAACAGAGAACTGATCGGCCCAAACCAAAACATGAATTTTTTGACCGATGAAGAGTCCCATTCTGCGGGTTTCTTTAACAGTTCTTCATCCGCATTGTCCCACGGAAGTGCAATGCAGGTGAGATCATAAACGAGATTGAGCAGAATCAGCTGGACCGAGGTCATCGGCAAAAAAGGAAGCAGGGCACTAGCGGCGAGCACGGAAAACATATTGCCAAAATTAGAAGAAGAAGTGATCTTGATATACTTCATCATATTTGCATACGTCTTTCTACCCTCCCTGACTCCGTCGGCAAGGACGGTCAGGTCTTTTTCCAGCAAAATGACACTTGCAGACTCTTTGGCAATATCCACGGCCGTATCGACAGAGATCCCGACATCGGCGGCGCGCATGGCGGGTGCATCGTTGATCCCGTCCCCGAGAAATCCGACTGTATGACCGTTTTCACGCAGGGCGCGTACCACACGCTCTTTCTGAACGGGAGAAAGTTTTGCAAAGACGGAAATTTCTTCCACGGCAGCGCGCAAGCTCAGATCGTCCATCTCTTCGATCTGTGCCCCTGTAACGATCCTGCCTGTTCCCAGCCCGACCTTTTTGCAAACGCTTGCCGCCACCTTCTCGTTATCGCCGGTCAGAACCTTGACGGCGACGCCTCCGCGCTTCAATCTTTCGATCGCTATGGCGGCAGATTTTTTGGGAGGATCGAGAAAAGCGAGAAATCCGATCAAAACCATTTCACTCTCGTTTTGCACGCTGACAGGCAGAATAACGCTCTTCTGTGCCACGCATAGTACTCTCATTCCAGCCAAATTCAGCGTTTCTGCACGGTTTTTTATGTATTGACGCAGTGTTTCGTCCAATCTGCAAATTTCCCCCTGCGTCTCCACATAAGAGCAAACAGACAACATTTCCTCCACCGCTCCCTTTGTGATGAGCTGTACTTTACCCCCGCCGCTATGCACCGCTACGCTCATTCTGCGCCGTTCAAAATCGAAGGGAAGCTCGTCCGCTTTGATATACTCGGAGAGAACATCCGCATTGATCTCCTGCGCCGCGATCAGCTGTTTTGTCCTCTCAATGATGGCAACGTCCAAAAGATTTTTCAGTCCCGTCTGATAATAACTGTTGAGAAAAGCATGGCGGAGAACTCTGGGATCCTCTTTTCCATCCGCATTGAGGTGCATTTCCAAAACGACTTTATCCTGCGTGAGCGTACCCGTTTTGTCCGTGCACAATACGTCCATCGCCCCGAGATTTTGGATAGCATTCAGGTCTTTGACAATGACCTTTTTCCCAGACATGGCAACGCTGCCCTTGGCGAGGCAAGTCGTTACGATCATGGGCAGCATTTCGGGAGTGAGCCCTACGGCAACGCTGATGGCGAAGAGAGCCGCGCTCAGCCAATCGTGCTTTGTAAATCCGTTGACGAGCAACACGACAGGAACCATGACCAACATAAACCCGATGAGAATGCGGGAAACGGCGTTGATCCCCTTGTCAAACCCTGACTTTCTGACGGACGACGCGGAAAGAGATTTTGCCGTCTGGCCGAAAACGGTATCCGCGCCCGTTGCAAAGACGATTCCTTCCCCGCTGCCGCTGATGACGTTTGTCCCCATAAAAGCAAGGCAGGAAGCGGAAACGGAAGGTTCCTTTTCTTCTTTGGAGCTTTTTTCTACGGGAGCGCTTTCCCCCGTCAGAGCCGACTGCGCGACGAACAGATCTCTTGCGGAAAGAATGCGAAGATCTGCGGGGATCATATCCCCTGCGGAAAGAAATACGCGATCTCCCACAACGATCTCTTCGACGGGGATCTCCGCCTTCCCGCCCTCCTGTCTGAGAACACAGGCGGTCGTCGAGATCATGGAAGACAGTCTGGCCGCCGCATTCCCGCTCTGCGTCTCCTGAACAAAGCGCAGGAGGCCAGACACGATGATCATAACGAGAATGACGGACACCGTGACATAATTTTTTTCTCCGTCCTGTGCGAAAACGACGTCCGTTAAAAAGGATATACAGGACAGGACAAACAAAATTACGGAGAACGGATTGACAAACGCGGACGCAAGGCGGCGGAAAAAACCGCGCTTTTTTGCAGACGGAAGAACGTTTGCCCCGTACTGCTCGCGCATCGTATTCGCCTTTTCCTCGCTGAACCCCTGCCCCTCCGCGCTGAAAGCCTCACATACTTCCTGCCCTGTATGGCCCGCTGCAAAAATCATCCTTTGCTTGGCCGTCTGCAGGAAAACTTCCTTTTCCGCAATGCGGAGAAGTTCTTTTCTGATTTCTTTGTTTTTCATTTCTGCCACCTCCTCGAAAATATTCGGTCGAGGCGGCCGAAGAACTTACGGCAGGCATGACGAAAGACGGACCAAAACGTCCGCAAACATATGCGCTGTCTTTCTTCGGCCGTTACTGCCTTCGTCCATCTTCCGATACCTCCTTTTTTATTGCAAAAAAATATCCGAATGCCCGAACGGCACCCGGAATTCAACAAAAACCATACCGTTTGAGCTTTAACTTTGCGGGGCGGTGAAACTGTGTTATGCTGCGCCTTGTTTTTCGACGCAACCTGTTCAAACCTGCGCACGATGTCTCCATCGTTTTGCGGCAACAGCCCATATCCCCGTAGTAGCCTTACCTACCGGTTATTCCCTTGTATCGGCATTATAACCCGATCATGGGACGCTGTCAACCCTTTTGGAGAAAATAATGATGGTAAAACGGTGAAAATTGCGAAAGAGTATCCGCCGTCTGACCTGTTTTCTTCCGATTTGCGCGCAGATTTACAGT
Source organism: Candidatus Borkfalkia faecipullorum (assembly GCA_019114245.1). Lineage (GTDB taxonomy): Bacteria > Bacillota > Clostridia > Christensenellales > Borkfalkiaceae > Borkfalkia > Borkfalkia faecipullorum. The sequence continues at coordinate 3,483 of DXFX01000089.1, forward strand.
TCGATGTGTTCGACGTCCTCGCGCAAGGAGCGGCGATAGAACACGGCTTTTCTGCCGATGACATACACCACTTCCGCGCCCAGAAGGTCGGCGACGTTCTGCGCCATCGTGTCCGCATCTGCCTCCGCCGTGGGAAGGACGTTCACCTTGATGATCTCGCGCGCGTCGAGCGCGTCGGAGAGCGACTTTAAGAGGTTATCCGAGATCCCGCCCTTGCCAATCTGCGTGACGGGGGAAAGATTTGCCGCGATGGACTTTAATTTGCTTCTTTGCTTGCTTGTCATATATTTGTCTCCCTTTTATGGAATGTAATCAAATTCGACGTCACCGACAATGACGGTATCCCCTTCCTTGCAGCCCATGTTCCCGAGAGACTTGAACACGCCGCGGGACTTGAGCATGCGGTGGAAATATGCCATGGAATCGGGGTTATTGAGAACGACATTGCGGCACAGAAGATCGACAAGTCCGCCCGTGACGACATACGCCCCGTTCTCATCCTGGAAGATCTCAAACTGCCAGGTGTCCTCCTCTTCGAAGGCGAACTCGTCGGAGGGGATTTTTTCGGCGGGCGGCAGGGTTTTGAGAAGCTCCCAGATTTTTCCGAGCAGTTCCTGTGTCCCCTCGCCGCGCACGGCACAGATCTTGCATACAGGGAGATCGGGATACGCCGCAGTAAAGCGCGCGACGTTCTCCTCTGCACCCGCGCAGTCGCACTTGTTGAGCACGACGATCTGCGGCAGCGCCGCGAGTTTTTCCGAGTACGCGGCAAGTTCCGCGTTGATCTTTTCAAAGTCATCAAGGGGATCGCGCCCCTCCGTGCCGGAGATGTCCAGGACATGGCAGATCATGCGCGTACGCTCAATATGGCGCAAGAAGTCGTGCCCGAGTCCCGCGCCCTGCGCCGCGCCCTCGATGAGCCCCGGGATATCCGCAACGACAAAGGAATTTTCATAGTACTGCACAACACCCAGATTGGGTGAAAGCGTCGTGAAGTGATAGTCCGCGATCTTGGGACGAGCGGCGGAAATCTTGGAAAGGAGCGTGGATTTGCCGACATTGGGAAATCCGACAAGCCCGACATCCGCAATGACTTTCATCTCAAGAATGACCGTGTGCGGCTTGACCTTTACGCCCTTTTGCGCAAAGTTGGGCGCGTGACGGCGCGCGGTCGTAAAGCGCACATTGCCCTTTCCGCCCCGTCCGCCCGTGAGAAGCTGCACCTTTTCTCCGTTCTCATAGACGTCGCAGATGATTTTTCCGCTCTCCGCATCGCGCACGAGCGTGCCGCAGGGAACTTTGAGGATGACGTCGGCGCCCTTCTTGCCGAAGCACTGATTGGAGCCGCCGCGCTCGCCGTCCGCCGCAAAATATTTGCGCGTAAAACGATAGGCAAGCAGGTCGTGAACGTTTTCGTCCGCAACCACATACACGCTTCCGCCGTCGCCGCCGTCGCCGCCGTCGGGTCCGCACGCGGGTTTGCCCTTATATGCCTTGAAGGAATTCATTCCGTCGCCGCCGTCCCCCGCCTTGACGGTGATACGCACTTTATCGGTAAAAATCTTATTATCCATGCCGCAAGTATACCAACTTTTTTTGTAAAAGGCAAGGTCTTTTCCCTCTTCCCGCACAGAAAAAAATTTTTGACGGAATTTGTGAAATAATTGCTTTTTCTGTTAGAAAACCCGCTGGATGCGGTATACTTAAATAAGGAGGAGTATTTTCATGTTCGGATATCTCTTGTTTTTACTGGTGCTGATTCCCTTCATCGCCTTTTCGGCATGGGCCTCGGCACGCGTCAACGCCACATACTCCAAGTACGACCGCGTTCAGACGCGCTCGTGCATGACGGGTTATGATACGGCCACGCGCCTCATGCGCAGCCGCGGAGTATCGGATATCGCCGTCAATCGCGTGGAAGGAAAACTCACCGACCACTACAACCCCTCCAAAAAAGTCGTCAATCTCTCGATGAGCACTTACGGCAGC
>DXFX01000090.1 GCA_019114245.1 Candidatus Borkfalkia faecipullorum
CCTGTTCATTAAGCAAAATATTGATGTTATCGCGCATATCAATATCTCTTCTGTTGAAAAGAAAGCCCGTCCTTTGCCATTTTGCAGCGCTTTCAAACTGAAGATATTTATCATCAGTCGAAAACATTGCACCACCGATGACACTTTTACGATACTGAGGCAACAACATAGATAAAAATGTAACGTTTCTCTCTATAGCATAGACGGAAAGAATTATATCATCATCTAAGAATAAGAAATTAGTGAACTGTTCCTTATCGTCTACTTTCAAAGCTTCGACAAGACAGCGGGTAAAGCCGCCCGCTCCACCTAGATTTTTATTATAGACTATGTGAATATTGTCATCTTCAAGCTGTTCGACTGGCAACGACTGACCGTTATCGGACACAAATACCTTTACACTATTATACAATATACTGTCAGAGTTATTGATTGATGAAGAAAGTCTTGATAAAGTAGCGGTGACAAATTCTTCACGTTTAAAAGTACATATCCCTACGGCAAGTTTAACGCGAACAGGAATGCGCCCGTTTAGCATCGCCGCATAATATCCGCCATTAAATACGCCTTCATTCGAAAGAGAAGTTAACTCAAAAAAAATAATACTGTTATCAGCATCAGGCATATCAAACGATGTTATGCCGTTTGCCGACACCTGTATTTTCGAATGTACAGTTTTAACTGCGTTACCGTTCTGTAAACGCATTGAACACAAGCAAATTTCAAAATCACCAATTAAATTTATCAGTAGTTTAATATTGTTTAAACCAGTATAACGTTTCCATTTATGCAACGAAAAGCTGTTGAAGTAAGTTGAAGCACTTAAAACGCCCCCTTTAGAAAACTTAACCCTTTGTCCATCAACATATATTCCGATTCCTTTAAAATACATTTCTTCTTCATTGCATATATCTTCAACTGGGAATAATATCTGTTGCAGTTTAAATAAGCTCTTAGATTGTATATTCATTTTTAATGTCCCTCAGCTTCATCTTTCGTCTTTTGATTAAAAGGTGCACAGTCTTCGATTTTTGAAGTTTCGTTATTTTTGCACCAGCAAATATTCTTTTTCATAATTTTTTTCTGGAATTCCAGCTATCATGCGGTTGTTTAACGCAAAATTCTTTTTTATAACAGCACCTGCAACAACAATGCATCCTTGGCCAATCATAGTTTCACTTAAAAGCATTGACCTTCCATATAGCCAAAAACGATCATAAATTTAATTATATTATTATATTTTCGCATATCTTTGACTCTTTCACCTGTAATGACGTCAAAGATACTGTGTCCGTTTCCACAATTCCGATGTATTCGCCGCTCGCCCTATCCATTCCGACGTTCATGGAATGCCCGTAGCCGCTGTTCGGCTTGTCGATAACGACGATCCTGTCGTCTTGCTGTGCAAATTCTTTCACAAGAGCCAATGAATTGTCCGTAGAGCCGTCGTTGACCACGATGATCTCTATATCCTTTAACGTCTGCCGCAGCACGCTGGACAGACATTCGACGATATACTTTTCCTGGTTGAACATTGGCATTACTATAGAAACTTTCACCATCTCTGCACCTGTCAATCCCTCTTGAAAATGTCTCTCGTGTATATTTTTTCTGTAACGTCTGCAAGTTCCGGGGACATTCTGTTGGCAATGATCACGTCGCTTCTGCGCTTGAACGAGTCGAGATCGGTCGTGATCTCATGGCCGAAATGCTGTTTTTCCCTTGCCATCGGTTCGTAAATCAAAATTTCCGCGCCGTACGGTTCCAGGCATCTGATCACGCCCTGAATGGCGCTGTGGCGGAAATTGTCCGAATTTGTTTTCATGGTCAGGCGATACACGCCGATGCAGATCTTTTGTTTTTGAGGGTACCCCGCGCGGTGCATGACCTGCGAGGCGATAAAGCTCTTTCTCGTGCGGTTAGATTCCACGATCGCCTGGATCAGATTTTCAGGTACGTTCTTATAATTTGCGAGCAGCTGCTTGGTGTCCTTGGGCAGGCAATATCCGCCGTAACCGAAAGAGGGGTTGTTGTATCCCTCCCCGATGCGGGGATCGAGGCACACCCCTTCGATGATGGATCTCGTATCCAGGCCGCGCATTTCCGCGTAAGTATCCAGCTCGTTAAAGTAGGAGACGCGCAGCGCAAGATAAGTGTTGGCAAACAGTTTGATCGCCTCCGCCTCCGTCGTACCCGTGATCAGCGTGGGGATCTCCTTTTTCAGGGCGCCCTCGGCGAGAAGATGCGCAAAACCTGCGGCAAGCCCTCTCAGTTCGGCGTCGCCGCGATCCGTTCCCACCACGATGCGGGAAGGATAGAGATTGTCATACAGCGCGCGTCCCTCCCGCAAAAATTCGGGAGAAAACAAAAATTTGCGATAGCCGTACTTTTGCCTGACCGACTTTGTAAATCCGACGGGAACGGTGGATTTGATGACAAAGCACCCCTTTGTGCCCGCCCGCAGGCAAATTTCTATGACGTTTTCCACGGAAGACGTATCGAAATAATCTTTTTTCGGATCGTAGTCCGTCGGTGTCGCAATGATGATATAGTCCGCGTCCGCGCACTCGGACGCGGCGTCCGAAACGGCGGTAAGATCTAATTGTTTTTCCGCAAAATATTGCTCTATTTCCCTGTCGACCAGCGGCGATTTCCGTTCGTTGACCGCCTGCACGCGCGCCGCAGAAATATCGTATGCGACGACGTGGTGATTCTGCGCCAGCAAAATAGCATTGGATAGTCCCACATAGCCCAATCCGGCTACAAGAATTTTCATTATACTCCTCTTTCCTTTTGTATTTATCGTATTTCCCTTGTGTCGTTCTTAAGTTCTCTCATCCGATCTTTTGCACCTTTCCCCCGCAGTGCGGCAGATCTTTCCGCTTGTATGCACTCTCTCAGCAGAGCTTCCCTTCCTTTTGCAAAAGCCCGTTCCGGTTTCTTTAAAAAAGGTGTTCTGACCTTTGAAACCCGTCTGCGGACAAATCCGTCCGCTATATGTATTATATAATTTTTGCGTCGTTCTGTCAATATCCCGCGCCCCGTATCCGTTTTTTTCTCCCGTTCTTAACAAAATGCACACAATATGGCGCCCCCCCCCCGAAAGGGAATATTTTGGCGGAATCTGAACTTTTAAACAAAAAAAGAAAAGCGTACAGACGCCCTTTTCACCATGCGAAACGCAATTTTTTTGCAAAAAAATTACAGAAATGCACGCTGCACGGCGGAGAGCGCCGCGCGCTCCTATTCCGATACGAAAACGAGCGTTTGTGCAAAAAACAAGCTGCCGCGCAAATGTTGCGCGGCGGCCTGTTTTATTTTTGCCGATCGCAAGGCTGCTCTTGCGGCACTTCTTTTTTCTTTCTGCGAAAGAGCGGACGATCCCCCGCGGAGAGCCACGCACCCACTGCCATCAGCGCGAGGGCAACATAATACAGCGGCGCAGGGAGCTGACGGAAAATGAGGACGGACAAGAGCGTCCCCAGAAAGGGCGCGACGGCGTAGTAGGCGCTGGTACGGGCGGCGCCGAGCAGCCTCTGCGCGTGGACGTAAAAGAAAATGCTCAGCCCGTACGCGACAAGTCCCACCCCCATCACGGCGAACACGCTCCAGAGAAATTGCACCCGTTCGCCGAGGGTCAGTCCGATACAGAGGGAGCCCGCGCCCGAAAAAATCCCTTTCAGCAGGACGATCTCCAGCGGATCTTTGGACGAGATCTTGCGCGTGCAGTTGTTTTCAATCCCCCAGCAGACGCAAGCCGCCAGCACAAACAGCGAGCCGAAAGAAAATTGCAGGCCTGAAACATCCTCAAGCGACAACAGCGCGCAGGAGAGGGTGACAAACAAAATCCCCACCCAGAGGCGCAGGCTGATCTTTTCGTGAAAGACGGCGAGCGCCACCACGGCGGTGGCGACGATCTCGAAATTGTTGAGCAGGGAAACATTTGCCGCCGTGGCGTACCGCAGTCCGAACAGAAGACAGACGGGCGCGGCAATGTCCAGCACGATCATGGCGATCACATAGGGAAGTTCCCGCTTTGTCAGCTTTTGCTCCCCTGTCTTTGCCCCCTTCAGCCTGCGCAGCGGGGCCAGAAGCAGCATCCCCGCCCCTGCCCCGAGATACAAAAAGCCCGCCATCAGTGTGGAAGGCATATAATCGAGCAAAACTTTGGAAAGCGGGACACTCAACGAGTAAAACGCCGCCGCAAGCACGGCAAGAAAGATCCCTGTGCCGACTCCTCTCTCTTTCATAACAGACTGTCGATGGCTCCCTTTAAAAGGCGGATGCTCTCCTCGTCGTTTTCGCGCACCGCGCGCACCACGCAATGGTCGATATGGTCTTTGAGGATCACCTTGCCCGCGTTTGCAAGTTCCGCCCGCACCGCCGAAAGCTGGATGAGCACTTCGCTGCAATCCCTGCCCTCCTCGATCATGCGCCTCACCGCGTCCAGATGTCCCGACGCCCGTGCCAGACGGCGCAAAACGGCGTGCGTGTGTTCGTGTTTTTCCATAGGCCCTCCTATCCCCCCACGGGGGATAGATACAGTATACTTCTTCCCGAAAAATAAGTCAAGAGGATCCTGAAAAAAGTGCCGCTTGCCCCTTACTTTCCCGCTCGGTGCAAACCTTTCACAAGGCCGTACAAAGATCCTCCCCTCGCTTTCCCTCTTGCCTTTGACCTTTCTGCAAAAGGACGCCTGAAATACATTACCCTCTTTTTGCCCCGAAGTCATGCAAAAAGGCGCCCCGCGCCGCAATGTTTTGCGGCGCGGGG